>CALGTP010000693.1 GCA_937902105.1 uncultured Actinomycetes bacterium | reverse complement strand
GAGAGTTCGAATGTCAGCGCTGCATGATCAAAGAGATCTTCTAAAACTTTTTCACAGGCAGCCTTAACAGCACCACCACTCATCCAAGTTTGCCGGCTGGCCGAGGTTGAACCCGCAGAACCTACTTGAGTGTCGATCGTGTCAAGTAAAACCTCGTCTACGCCGAGAATTGTGCGTGCAATCTGCTGGGCCAGCATGGTGAATCCCTGTCCCACTTCTGAAGTTGCAAATTTCACTGACACAACTCCGTTAGTCATTCGGCAACGCGCGGTGGAATAGTCGTCAAAGCCTTCGCTGTACATGAGATTTTTCATACTGACTCCCCAGCCCACACCGCGAACAATGTTTCCTGGTTGCGCCGTGAGTCCTGTACCACCGGGAATTTGACGGATATCAGCGTTGGGTAACATCGGTGCTGGCATGGCAATAGCGTCAGTTTCACGAATGCATTGCTCGACGGGTGCAACGCTGTCCATGATCTGACCCGTGATCAGTCGATCACCGGTCTCCATCACATTTCTCAAACGAATCTCGACGGGGGAGAGACCTAGGGCGACGCCCAATTTCTCCATTTGGCTTTCATGAGCGAAACAGGCCTGAACGACCCCGAAACCACGCATCGCTCCACAAGGTGGATTATTGGTACGAACCGCCCAGCCTTCAACCGATGCATTGTCGCATTTGTAGGGGCCTTGGGTGTGGGTAATGGCATTGATTAAAACTGCGGGAGACGTGCTGCAATAGGCCCCGCCGTCAAACAACATTGTGCTTTCTATCTTGAGTATTTTCCCGTTGCGGTCGGCGTGATGGCGCATCCAGATGGTCGCAGGGTGACGGTGCACATGACCGTAAAAGCTTTCTTCGCGACCATAGGAGATCCTGACTGGGCGTCCACTCTTGAGAGCTAACAGGCAGGTGTGGACTTGCAAACTGATGTCTTCACGAGCGCCGAAGGCGCCACCAACACCGCCCAAGACCAGCCGAATTTTGTCCTCAGGAATATTGAGACAGGCGGCGATTTGTTTTCGATCTTCGTGTAACCATTGGGTGGCGACGTAAAGTTCTAACCCTTCGCCACCTGAATCAGGGATTGCTAAAGCGCTTTCGAGTCCGAGAAAAGCTTGATCTTGCATGCCAATCTCGTAGGTTCCTTCAACGATTACTTCACCGACGATTGACTGATCTCCGGTGATGATGCGCTGATGGCGATAGACATTTCCCTGAGGATGAATCTGCGGCGCAATTCCCGAAACGCAATCTTGAGGATTCGTGACAGGTGTCAAGATTTCGTACACAACCTTGATCGCCGCTAAAGCTCGTTTGCACGTTTCAGGATGATCTGCCGCTACTGCCGCGATTGGCTCACCGCAATAGCGCACGGTGTCACCGATTGCGGCGAACACTGGTTGGTCGCTCATGATTAATCCGTAATAGGGGTTTCCAGGCACATCTTGAGCAGTGACAACACATTCCACACCGTCAATCGCTAAGGCAGCGCTGTCATCTAACGAAATAATCTTGGCGTAAGGATGAGGACTGCGAAGTGTGGCACCCCACAACATGTTCTCGGACCACATATCGCTTGAAAAAGCAAAGCCGCCTTGTACTTTGGCGACGCCGTCTGGGCGATGGGCATTTGTGCCGAGTGTGCCAGCGCGAGTCGGCGTACTCACTGTGTGGGTGGTCGTCATCGAGTTCCCCTTTGTGAGATCACAATTTTGACGGCTTCAAGGATGCGCCCGTATCCAGTGCAACGACAAATATTGCCTGATAAAGATTCGCGAATTTGATCATCAGAGGGTTCTGGATTGGAGTCAAGTAAGTGGTGCACGGCGACTATGAATCCAGGTGTACAAAACCCGCATTGCACTCCGCCGGCAACGAGAAATGCTTGTTGGATATCGGTTAAAGAGCCATTCTCTCCCAGACCCTCCACGGTAAGTATCTCCGTGTCAACGGCGGCGGCGGCCATGACCAAGCAAGAGCAAACGGCTTGTGAGTCCATGACAACTGTGCAGCTACCGCATTCACCTTGTTCGCAGGCTCCTTTAGCTCCTGGTAATCCAAGACGCTCGCGCAAGACATAGAGCAAACTTTCACCGATCCAAGCATCTTTAACTGGATGACTCTGACCGTTAACCCTCAAAGTGTAAATTTCGTTACCTAATTCTTGTGCACTCATGCTAGGGACCTCACTAAGAGTCGTTGAGCCAAGATCGCCACACAATGTCGGCGATATGCGGCGGTTGATCTGTGATCATCAATGGGTGTGGCCTCATCTGAGACCCGACGGCCAAATTCGACGGCGATATCAGCATTGATCTGCGCCCCGGCACGCAATGAAGTAGTTTTGCGCAGCCATCTCTCGGCTTGAGAGCAACGGATGATTGTGGGTCCGACGGAGCCCAAAGCGATGGAGATCAATCCTTCATCCGTATCGCGTACTAGGCAAGCGGAGGCGGTGGCGATGACCATGGCATTGCGTGTGCCGACTTTTGCATAGCCCTGCCAACCTTGTATGACGGGAACTGTGATGGAGTGCACGAATTCGCCAGAGTTAAGAGCGTTCTTCTTGACTCCGAGCATGAACTCTCCCCAGGGAAGATCTCGTGTTCCTTGAGGCCCAATGAGATGAATGACTGCATTAAGAGCTGATAGGACGGGAAGCGAATCCCCTGCTGGAGAACAGGTTCCGAGATTTCCGCCCAAAGTGCCTGCTGCCCGAATCTGCGGAGATCCAACGGTTCGTGCTGCTTGAGCAAGAGCGGGAACAAGTTCGGCAATCTTGCCGGTCTCCATTACGGAGTAGGGAACCGCCGAACCAATAGTGATGCTTTGCTGCGTGGGTCGATAGGACCATTCGTGGAGTTCTTCCACGCGCCGCAGATTGATCACGGTTTGAGGCTGACGTCCGTGGAGATTGACCTCAACCATGAGGTCTGTTCCTCCAGCAAGCAGGCTTGCATTCGGGTGTTCACTAAGAAGGTCAATCATTTGATCGACGCTGGTGGGGCTGAAAACTGGCACGTGATTAGTTTACAATTTGTTAATCGTCGTCACAGTTCAATGATGCTTGAAGTGAGACTTTTTGTTGGAGTTTGATCACAGAGGCTGTCCCAGCGATTGTCATGAGAAGCAACACCATGCCGTAGGCGGTCCACGGAAGCCCTCGACCGGCTGTGAGAAGATATACATCAGGAGCTGAAAATGAGACCATAGTGAGGCTTCCCCAGAGGATTGATTGGCGAATTTCGTGATACTTCAGGGCGACCGCCATGCGACTAGAGGCCCGTGCAAGAATCGGGGAGGAGACGATTTCAACCACCGCGAAAGTCCAAATATTGATCCCATAGTTGGAGAAATAGAGTTCAGCGGTGGCGATCCGCACAAAACTCCAGAAGATGATTAAGCCAAACCAGGCTTTTTGCACATAAAACTTCTCTTTCAACACCTTTAGAAGGCTAAACGGCGTAGGGTATTTTCACAGTGTTTAACAAGAGTCATTCATCACAGGTCACCAACTCAGCCACAGGACCTTCTCCGAAACGGGATTTGTCATTGGCCTTACACGCCTTCACTGCGTCAGGCGTTTTGGTCGGAATGGCGGCCTTGGTTGCGGTGCTTGATGGATCGGCCCGTTTAGCCATTGTTTGGTTGATTCTCGCCCAACTCATTGATGGCGTTGATGGCCCACTTGCCCGTCGCTTACTGCCTGAGGAGGCGACGACGAAATTCGACGGGTACATCTTGGATTTGGTCATTGATTTCGTCACCTGTGTCTTGGTGCCTGCTGCTTTCCTTTGGCAGTTTGAGATGGTCCCGCATGACAGAGCCGGAATGATCGCTATTGCTGCGATGTTGTTGTTCTCCTGCCTGTGGTTTAGCCGAACTGATCAACAGGATGATGAGAACTGGTTCCACGGTTATCCGGCCTCGTGGAATATGGTGGTGCCAACGCTGTGGCTGTTGGAAACTCCACATGCAGTGAATCTCGTTGTCGTGGGTGTCCTAGCAATCCTGACGATGACGAATGTTCAATTCGCCCACCCCGTGCGAGTCGTGCAGTGGCGGGCATGGAATATGGCGGCCATCACTTGTTGGGTGCTCGGAGTTTTATTCGCTACTCTGGCGTCGCCCGATGTCCCCGCTTTGCTCATTGCTTTGACTGTGCTCGGCCCGCTGATGATCTTTACGGCAACGACTGCTCGCGCCGTCAATAATATGACGTCAAAAAAATACGCTTGAGGCAAGTAGGGCTTTAAGCGTTCGGATCCCAATCAGCGAAAGCGTCAATTGTTGCCGTGACGTCCCCCAGGGGATACAAAATTGGGCTAGTGCAACCGTGGTCGATGTAGTGCTTGACTTTTGTTCTCGCTTCATCTGGCGTTCCGCTCGCAGTGAGTAATTCTACAATCTCATCGGGGACCAATTTACTGGCCGCTTCTACCTGCTCATGAGTGGCAGGCCAGGTCAAAACTTCTGCGACTTTATCGAGTAAGGATTGTGGAACACCTGAAGCTTTCATGATGTGCGGTTGTTGACCGAGGTATTGAGTGACCATCAGGCGGGCCATGTCAAGTGCGGTCTGGCGATCTTCGTGGACACTGCAAACAACCAACTGCGGGCGGTCGATGTCATCAAGCGAGCGACCCGCTTTGTGAGCACCTCGCGCCAATGCCTCTAAAGCTTGATCGTTGTAGTCGGGTGAGACGAGATAATTCAGTACGACACCGTCGGCGATTTCACCAGTAAGTTCCATCATCTGCATACCTGTCGCTCCGATATAGATGGGCACGTCTTTAGGTCGCCGGTCTTGGTAAACATAATCAAGTTCCACACCGTCTAAATGAACATATTCCCCGTGAAAAGTGACAGTTTCGTTATGTAACAAGGCGCGTACCGAAGTGACGATTTCACGCATGACTCGTAAGGGCTTACTACGATCAATACCGACTTTTTGCGCCAGTGGATCCCACCATGCTCCTATGCCAAGAATGACTCGGCCTGGAGCTAAATCATCCAGGGTAGAAAAAGTGGCCGCTAGTCGTGCAGGGTTTCTACTCCAGCAATCTACGACGCCACTACCGACCTTTATTCGTTCGGTGACACTGGCAAAGGCTGCCATCGGTACCGTGGCCTCACGTACTAACCGACTTTCTGCCTGCCACACCGCATCGAAGCCCTTACTCTCGGCGTATTGAGCAAACGCCATACCCTCACGGATGGGATGAGCGTCTTGTAAATAGATTGCTACAGATTGTTTCATAGTCCGACCTTTGTTGTGAAAGTTTTTAGATACTTGCTCATAGCAGTGCGAATAATTTTTGCGCTGATTCAGCGGCTTTGGCCCGTGTCTCGTCAAGGTCAACGCGCACGGGTCGACCATTGGTGAGAAGTTTTTCTCCGTTGGATGATGTGATCTCGAGCGCGCGAATCCCCGGTGTGAAGGCCGTATGCCACGGGCTCTCAACACTGTCGTAATTCCATGTCACGGAATCGCTTTTGCATTCCGGCATGAAGTGATATGAGTTCTCAATCCAATCTTGGGCTGTTTGCGGAGTGATTGTGAGATCGTGGGAGCGACCCGCAACATATGCAAGGCGCATTTCCTCAAGCATGTCAGCTCCGATTCCGTCGGTTCCTAAAATCACTTTGTTTGTGGCACGCGCTGGAAATGCATAACCCACACCATTATTCATATTGCTGCGGGGATTGTGGGCAATTGTTCCCTTGAGTTGGCGATCGAGGTGAACGCAGTGCACCAGGAGCCAGTCATCTTGGGCTAAGTGTTCCAATCTGTGCCCAGCGTCATTGTCGTTTACCCCTTCTGCAACATGTATATGAACGCCAACACCGAGGTCTTGTGCCAGGCCTGCGGATTGTTGTAGTAGTTCATCCGAACAGGTGAAGGCGGCGTGAACGCCGACCATGCCATGGCCGCCTGCGCGTATAAAGCGCTCGTTTTCCCTGAGTCCGCGTTGCGCGCCATCGGGTCCGTGACGATCTGTGACTCCATATGAGCAAAGCACGCGTACACCGACTTCCTGGCAGGCTTGGGCAATCACATCAAGGCTTCCTTCAATTGCCGATGGGCTTTCGTGATGATCAATGATTCCTGTCGTGCCGCTCATGAGTGCTTCCATGGCACCCAACTTGGCGGACCAATAGATCATCTCTAGATCAAGAGCCACATCGAGTCGCCACCAAACTTGTTGCAAAATACTTAAGAAGTCTGTCGGCGCAACGGGGGGAGCAGGCATGCCGCGGGCCAGCGATGAATATAAATGAGAATGCCCACATATCATTCCAGGAGTCGTTGCGGGCACGGCTAATCGTCATCTCCGGGTGCGGGTCGCATCGGCAATTTTGTGCGCCATAGACCGTCGTAATCAAACAATGCGGCAGCGACGGCACCTGCCGTTGGCACTAATCCAATTTCACCGACTCCCTTGATGCCATAAGGGGCATTGGGCTCAGGGGATTCAACGAGAATCACTTTGACTGGAGGCATATCTTTGGCGCGGATGATGCCGAGACCGCGCAACGTCGTCACGGTGGGGAAACCGGTGGCAGGATCAGATGGGAAATCCTCTGTCAGGGCATAACCAAGACCCATGTGGATTGAACCTTCAATCTGTCCTTCGCAAAGAGTGGGGTTGACCGCTCGCCCAACATCATGGGCTGCCACAACCTGAGAGATTTTTCCAGTCTCTCGATCCAGAACAATCAATTGAGACGCGTATCCAAAAGTGGAATGGATGACAGGGTTTTCAACCTCGCCGAGTTTTTGCGTCCAATCAATTCGATATTCACCGTAGTGATCCACGCCGATAGCCAGATTCGCGGCACGAGCGGCCTCACATGCAGCCTTCACGGCACCGGCTCCCATCAATGTGCCACGCGAACCCGTCGTCTGACCAAAACCCAATTCACGAGTCGTGTCCACGATGACACGAATCCGTTCGGGGTCAATGCCGAGTTCATGAACAACAACTTGTAACGCCACGGTATTGATACCTTGGCCCATCTCGGTCCAACCGTGTCTCACTTCAACAATTCCATCGCTACGAAAATGAACGACCGCTCCACTCAGTTCTTTAAATCCATTACCTAAACCACTGTTTTTTAGACCAAGCCCTAGACCTACGGCATGCCCAGCGGCGACTGCTTCGTCATAGAAGGGCTTGATTTCATCAAGACAAATATCCGCACCGAGACAACCATCGTTCATGATTTGTCCGGGTCCCCAGATTGAACCAGGGTGAATGACATTGCGTTTGCGTATCTCCCAGCCAGAGATGCCGACCATATGCGCCAGTCGGTCCATGACCCCTTCCATGGCGAATTGTGCCTGATTAGCCCCAAAGCCGCGAAAGGCACCGCAAATGGGATTATTCGTGCGGGCCGCAATGGCCTCCACATCAATATTGTCCAATGCATAGGGACCACTAGCGTGCCCAGCCATACGTTCCAAGACTTTCATTCCCACGCTGGCGTACGCACCGCTATCACCGATAGCGCGTACTTTAAGTCCCGTCAAACGTCCTTCGGCATCGCAGCCAGCGGTGTAACGCATCTCAATGGGATGGCGCTTGGCATGAATCAGCAATGACTCTTCGCGCGACAAAGTGCATTTGACGGGGACATCGAGAAGCCACGCTGCTAAGGCGGTTTGGGCTTGATTACTCATGTCCTCCTTGCCACCGAACGCGCCACCATTTGACAAAAGTTCCACCGTAATGTGCGAATGATCGATACCTAGAACGCGAGCGATGTCATTGCGGTCATCCCACACTCCTTGACCGCCTGAGTAGACATGTAGACGACGCACACCGTCGCTGAGTGAAGGCACAGCAAGGGTGCTTTCGGGTTCCAGAAATGCGTGTTCAATTCTCTGTGTGCTGAATGACTCATCGACAACGAACTTGCTCGAGGCAAAGGCAGCATCCACGTCTCCACGTTGATAGGCGCTACGACTCAGCACATTCGACTGCGTGCCCCAAACAGCGATGTCATTCGACTGAATCGCTGTCGCAGCATCTGTTATTGGTGTCAGCGGAGAATAGTCGACATCGACCAACGCCGTTGCGTGACGAGAGTTGAGTCGGGTATCAGCCACGACTACTGCCAAAACATCGCCCGCATAACTAGTTCGACCACCGACGGGGATCATGATCGGCCAGTCTTTATAGATCAATCCCACCTTTAATTCACCAGGTATATCTGCAGCAGTAAAAACCGCTATAACTCCGGGCGAAGAGAGCGCTTGCGTCGTATCAATTCCGTTGATGTCTGCCCGTACATGTTCGGTGAGGACTAATGAAGCATGCAGCATTCCGGGGACGCGCAGGTCGTCGATGTAACCTCGATCGCCGAGGGCTAATTCTTTGGCTTCATATTTCATTCCCCCAGAGCCGATACCTGTGGGTTGTTGCGGATGGAGATTTTTGCCGAGGGCCACAGATTCGATTGCCTCTAGGACCTTGACATATCCAGTGCACCGACAGAGATTTGCTCCAAGATGACGCGACATATCTCCCTTTGTGAGAGCCGCACCCTTCTTGTCTATTTGTCCTTTCGCGCGCATCACGATTCCAGGAATACAAAAACCACATTGCAGAGCCCCGCAAGCAGCAAAAGCATTGGCGTAAGAGTCTCGTTCTTCGAGAGGTAGACCTTCTAAAGTGACGATGGTCTTTCCGGCGACTTTGGTCAGCGATTGCTGACAACTGACGATCACTTTTCCGTCGATCAACACGGTGCAGCATCCGCATTGGCCAGTTGGCGAACACCCATCTTTGGCAGAAGTGATATTTAGTTCTTCTCGTAAGGCGGCAAGAAGATGGGGATGAGACGAATCCACCGTAACGTCACGCCCGTTGACTCGAAGGGCTACTCGCGTGACTCCTTGGTTATCGGTTTGAGTATTGCGTGTTTCGGTCATGGCTTTGGCTGCACAATCGCTCCACGCTGGCGAGTGATGCGTTGATACATCTCTGGACGCCGGTATTTGTCAAAATCAAATAACGTATTCTTGTAACGCTGGCACCAATCAAGATCGCATGACGCCACAATAAGTTCGTCGTCAGTGGTGAGTGTCCGCGCAACTATTTCTCCACTCGGCGCCACGATAGATGTTTGGCCTAGCGAGTCGACACCTTCTTCGACGCCAGCCTTTGCGACACCGACAACCCATGTTCCATTTTGGTAAGCCCCTGATTGCATCACTAGCGAGTTGTGGAAACCCTGGAGAATATCTTGGCTTGGATCGGGAACATAGTGAATAGGGGTGTTGTATCCACAGAGGATTAACTCGACGCCCTGCAAACCCATTTCACGATATGACTCAGGCCAGCGACGGTCGTTGCAAATCATCATGCCAACAAGTCCATTAAAACAATGCCAAACTCCGAAGCCTTCTGTTCCTGGTTCAAAGTAGTAACGCTCAGCGTGTTGAAATGGGCGATCAGGTTCATGATGGGCGTGACCAGGGATATGCACCTTGCGGTACTGAGCAACGACTGATCCATCTTTTTCAACTAAAATTTGAGTGTTGTAACGATGTCTCGCACCTACATCGTCTGGGGCAGTGAGTTCGGCATAACCCAGGCAGAAACCGATTCCTAGTTTCTTGGCCTCGTCAAAAAGGGGTTGAGTTTCAGAACTGGGCATGCTGCTTTCGTACCAATGGTCTGTCTCCGTAATGTCTTCCACAAACCATCGCGGAAAAAAAGTCGTCAATGCCAGTTCGGGAAAAACGACCAAGTCACAATCGCGCAATTTGGCTTCACGTAACAGAGAGATTAAACGCTGCACGACTTCGGCTCGAGAATGATGCTTTTGAATCGGACCTAATTGTGCGGCACCGACGACAACTGTGCGAGATAGAGAGTCCATCGTCAATCTCCTGTTTTCTCGTCAAAATTCATGTGCGCTAACTGCCACATCGTGTCTAATAAAATATTTGAGCCATCAATGAGGTCATCTGGTTCTGTAAATTCGGCAGGATTGTGGCTAATACCTAAAACCGACGGTGTAAAAATCATTGAGGAAGGGCATACCCTCGCCAACATCTGCGCATCGTGACCTGCGCCAGATGGCATTCTCATCACTGAGTGCCCATGGCTCTCGGTGATACTTTCGATTAAGTCAATGACTCGAGAGTCAAACACCACAGGTTCAAAACGCGCCAAGATCCTTGTGGTGATTCTGACTCCTTCGGAGTTAGCAAGGGTATTCATGAACTCGGCGACTTCAGACTCCGCTTGTTGCAGAATGAGTTCATCGGTATTTCGAATATCGAGAGTGAGGAGAGCTGATTTTGGTACGACATTAATGAGGTTGGGATGTATGTCGATTTTGCCGACTGTACAGACTTGATGCCCGCTTAAGCGCTCGGCCAATTCACGTAAAAATACGGTGATCTTCGCCGCCACAAATGCTGGATCGTGCCGCAGTGACATGGGGGTGGTCCCTGCATGGTTGCTTTGCCCCTCAATGAGCACTTCCTGCCATGAAATTCCTTGCACCCCAGTGACTGCACCAAAGCGCACGCCCTTTGCCTCGAGTAGCGGACCTTGCTCAATATGCAGTTCCACGAAGGCGTGGGGTACGGCTCCTGGGCTCGGGGATGAACCGGCGTATTCAATACGGTTCAGTTCGTCAGCCAACACGGCACCGTCAATGGAGACAGTGTTCAGCGCTTCCTCGAGTGCCAGTCCACCTGCAAAAACTAAAGAACCCATCATGTCGGGCTGGAAGCGGGCCCCTTCCTCGTTGGTAAAAACGCCAACGCTCAAGGGTCGGGGTGGCGACAATTGAGCTGCCATTAGGGTTTCAATGACCTCAAGGCCCGCCAGTACACCCAGATTTCCGTCGTAACGGCCTCCAGTACGAACCGTATCAATGTGGCTACCAGTCATCACTGGGGCGCCGGATCCGACATCCCATGTGCCAACTATATTGCCGATGCCGTCGATGGAAATCTCCAAGCCGAGATCCTTCATCCAGGTCACGATCAGGTCACGGCCGAGCCGATCTTCATCGGTGAGTGCCAAACGACAGGACCCGCCACCAGCAATCGGACCGATGTCAGCTAGATCTTGCAGCCTGCTGAGGAGGCGAGTTCCAGAGATATGCACGCCCAAGGAGGTGGGTGGTCTTACACTGAAAAAGTTCTCCGTTCCGGACACAGGGCAAGTTTACATTTTGTTAAGGACAATGTTGATGTCATCTTCAGGTTCAACCAAAAATCTTGGGTGTTTATGGGTTCTGTAGACCTCTGGCTTTTGTTGGCGGTAGTTCTTCTTGCGACAACAGTGCAAAACATTGTTGGCTTCGGCTTCGCTCTCTTGGCGGTGCCATTAATGGCACTTTTCATCGATACTCACGATGGCGTAGTCATAGCCAACTTCTTGGGTTTTATGAGCAGTAGCTTTCAAGCCTGGTCCGGGCGTCGAGAGGCTGATTATGCCGTTGTCAGGAGGCTGAGTTTTTCATGCCTTTTGGGTATTCCGCTGGGGCTAGTTGTTTTTAGTTCCGTGGATGTGCAGGTTCTCAAGGTTTTGCTTGGTGTTGGTGTCCTGTGCTCCGTTGTACTGCTTGTCAAAGGTTCGACGTTGTCCAACACACGAGGTTGGCTGGAGTGGGTTGCTGGAATCCTGAGCGGAGCCCTGGCGGCTTCTCTGTCAACTAATGGGCCACCATTAGTTTTCGCCTTGCAAGGCCGCAAGATGCCGATTGCTCGTTTTCGCGCCACAATCAGCATGATTTTCACCGTCTCAGGTGTGCTCACGCTCACCTCTTTCGCGCTATTACGCAAAGTCACACAAGATCAACTTGTAGCCTCGCTGAGTGCAGTGCCCGTGTTGCTTGGAGGAATCTTTTTGGGAAGGCGATTGCAGCGCCTTGTGAATGAGACAGCGTCGCGCCAATTTGTGCTCGCTCTTTTAACTGTGGCTGGTATCTCAGCACTGATCGCTGGACTGAGCGGCTAGATACATTTTCCTAAGAAAGTTAGCCAGCAAAGATCGACGTCCACTGTTCTTTATTCATTGGTTTAAGAACAAAATTGTGCTGACGCACTTCGGCTAGAGGTTCATAAGCATTTTGCGAATAGCGATGACCAGGATAAATAATTGTCTGATCGGGGAGACTATTGAGTGTTTGCAAACTGTGATACATCAGTTCTGGATCGCTTCCTGGGAAGTCCGTACGACCACAACCATCAAGAAAGAGGGTGTCACCCGAGATGAGGCAGTCGTTCACCAAGAAGCATTGAGAACCTGGTGTGTGCCCAGGTGTGTGAAGCAGAGTGATGTCAAGAGATCCAACGCTGACAACGTCACCTGCCTCGTGACTAATCAGATCGGCTTGACTGACTCCAGTCGTCTTCAAAATCCACGGCGCTTCCTCTTTGTTGACGTGGATACCCACGCTTGACCGTTCAAGCAGCTGTGTGATGCCCTCAATCTTGTGCCCCATCATTGAGCCACCAACATGATCAGCATGGAAGTGTGTGGCTAATGCGCCGGTGATTTTCATGCCATCGGCGAGAGCGACATTGACGAGATCATCCACTGCATAGGCCGGATCAACCACGATGCACTCGCCTGTTGCGCGGTCACCTAGGAGATACACGAAATTCGCCATTTGCATGGCAGTGTGATCATCTTTGGCAAAGTCATATCCGGATAGTAATTGTCTGAAGTAAAAGCGATCATCCACATCACCACAGTAGACGGTTGAAGGGGGTTCCTGCTCGTAACATAGAAGCATGTCGACTGACAATCTTGAAACTGGAGTGCTTTCAAAGTTGAGCGTGGGTCAGGTCATACCTTTTGCCGGGAATCGTTGGACGACAGTGTCCTCCTTGTTGGCGGAGTCATTTGTACAGGGTGACCGTCTGGTAGTCGTTCAGGAAACCGGCCAACTTCTACACATACCGCAAGCCATCTTTGAACTTGCGGACCATGCCGTGACGCAGGCTCAGTTTGCGTTTGCCGCAATGAGTAGCGTTACACCAGCAGAAATTTCCGACTTTTATGAGTCCTTCGCCAACAACCTTGAAGATCCCAAAATATTCAAGCGAATTGCCGCGGCCAATCAAGAAGATGTTGAAAGAGTAATGCGCGCCAAGCGTTCCACGACGCGGCTACTGATAGACGACAAAATGCGCACCGAAATGATTGGCTCGTTGCGTATGTGGAGGGATCTGGGAGATACTCGCGATGTCCTGGGTAACTCGGTTGAACATCCGACTTGGAACGTCCAAGAAAGGCGTGCTCCTTTGGGAGTGGTTGGTTTTGTATTTGAGGGACGACCAAATGTTTTCGCCGATGCGACGGGTGTTTTGCGTTCTGGTAACACTGTCGTTTTTCGGATAGGCAGTGACGCGTTGGCCACAGCGAGGGAAATTATGGCTTGCGCTCTCTTGCCGGCACTGAAGTCAAGTGGGCTTCCTGAAGGTGCAGTCCAGTTGATTCATTCTCCTGAAAGATCATCTGGGTACGCGTTGTTCTCTCACCAAGGGCTTGGCCTTGCTGTGGCTCGCGGAAGTGGTCAAGCAGTCAGCCAGTTAGGTGCGGTTGCTCGCCAATCTGGGATACCAGTGAGCTTGCACGGTACTGGTGGAGCGTGGATATTGGTTGCTGACTCGGCCTCACCTGAGCGCGTCACGGCTTGCATTCGTCATTCACTTGACCGCAAGGTGTGTAACACTGCCAATGTCATTTGTTTGCCCCGCTCACCAGGCCTTTTAGCCGCTGTACTACAAGGGATCACGGAGGCATCTGCATCAAGGTCAACTCGAGCAGTTATCCACTGTGCTTCGTTTGCCGACGAACTTAAAATCAAGCAGAGTTTGCAGCAATCCGATGAAGTTGAGTTACATGCGCATCAGGGAGACGACTATTTGGCCGAAGAATGGGAGTGGGATCAGCAACCTGAATTATCCATCCGTTTCACGGAGTCGCTTGAGGAGAGTTGCGAGTTGTTCAATAGCTATAGTCCTCGATTTGTGGTTGCTGTTATCTCTGATGATGAGAGCGATTTTGAGATTGTCTATCGGCTTTGTGAGGCACCCTTTGTCGGTGATGGATTCACTAGATGGGTAGATGGTCAATACGCTTTGGCTCGACCTGAACTCGGCCTTTCAAATTGGCAACACGGCCGATTATTCGCACGCGGTGGAATTTTGTCTGGCGACGGAGTGTTTTCGGTGCGCTATGTGATGCATCAGAAGGACTCGGCGCAGCACCGTTAAGAAGTCAAACGTGAAAGCAGATTCTCAATCATCTGTGACCCACGACCTGTTTGTGCTTCATGATTGTCTGCGATTGAAGCCAGTTTTGTCATTGTGTTCACAGCGAAAAATCTGATGGGTTCAGGTTCCCATTTTCGAGAGATGTGATTGACCCACGGAAGAGTGGTGAGATGACTTTGTTGTCCACTGATGAGGTCAGTCAAGGTGCGAGCAGCCAAATTGGCTGTGGCGACACCATCACCGACGTATCCGCCAGCGGTAGCAATCCCTGTGGTGCGATCAAAGGTCACCGAGCTGTGCCAATCACGCGCCGCTCCTAGTGGGCCACCCCAGTGGTGAGTAAACGCAGTGCCATGGAGAATGGGGAACAATTCCAACAGCGTGTGCTGCAGCATTTCGCGCACCTTTATATTGCGATCGAAGTGCGGACGAATCGCAGAGCCGAAATGGTAGGGAGCACCTCGTCCGCCGAACGCGAGTCGACCATCAGCTGTTCTTTGACCGTAAATGATCATATTTCGACCGTCATTAAATGTTGTGCGGTCTTTCAAACCAATGTCATCCCACAACGTCTGGGTGAGAGGTTCGGTTGCGATCATTAAGGAATACAGTGGCAAAATCTCCCGACTGTGACCTTTCAATGAAGAAGTGAAGGCCTCTGTTGCCCGAATAATGACCCCAGTATCAATGTCGCCTTTATTCGTGTGGGCTCGATTGGGGGATAGCGAGCGCACTTCCACCCCCTCATAAATCTCCACACCCCCTTGCCAAAGACTTTGGGCTAATCCATTCACCAATTTCCTCGGATGTAAAACTGCGCTATCTGCATCAAATACCGCCGAAAGCGCTCCCTGCATGTTGACAACTGAACGAGTTTCACTGGCCGAGAGAATTCGTAGATGATCGGCATCAATGTTAAATCTGCGAGCCGTATCTACCCGAGTGCGTGCTTTTTGTAACTGCGACTGGGAACGACAAACATCAATTGATCCACCTTTGTGGAAATCACAGTTAATGCCAAGTGCGGTGATTTGGTGATCAATCTCATCAACGGTGTCATGCATTGCACATTGCATCGCCGTAGCGAGAACGGCACCATGGGACTTCTCCAGCGATTCAAGAGACATCGGTAGCAACGATGAGCACCACCCACCGTTTCGACCACTCGCCCCAAATCCCACCGAGTTTTTTTCCAAGATGCATATTCTCCACTGCGGAAAACGTTGCTGTAGGTAATGAGCCGACCAAAGCCCAGTCAATCCAGCGCCGACGATCACGACATCTGCCGTGGATGGAATGGAATCCGCCTCGATGCATGGTTGTGCAGAGGAGTATTCATCCCATAGGCAACCTGGCAGAGTCGTCATCTGCCTACCTTAGGCAGAAAAGATGATGTTATCGATCAACCTGATGCCGTCAATAGTGCCTGCAAATAGCAGTACATCACCAAGATTGGCTTCCGAGACAGTGTCAAGTGTCTGCGCATCTACGATTGCGATGTAATCAAGATTCTCAATCTCGCCAATACAGGTCTGGCGGGTGGCCTCAATCAATTCTTGTGTGTCGCGAATTCCAGATCGGAAAAGTGACAGAGAATGAAAAAGCGCTTGTGAGATTGAAACAGCGCGTTGTCGTGATTCTTTGCTGAGGCGAACATTTCGGCTTGAGAGCGCCAATCCATCCTCTTCGCGAATTGTCGGTGCCATCACCATGTCAACCGGAATATCTAGATCTTTAACGAGTTTCCTCATGACGGCAAACTGTTGAAAGTCTTTTTGACCAAAAATGGCGATATCTGGAGCGGATGCAGTCAATAGTTTTGTCACCACCGTTGTCACGCCCGAAAAATGCCCAGGTCGAGAAGCACCCTCAAAGCGGGCGGTTAGTCCCGAAACCTGCACAGATGTTGAAAAAGATTCTGGATACATGCTGCTACTGCTGGGCATGTACAGGGCGCTGACGCCGCTGGAACGACATATTGCGATGTCATCTTCAAGCGTTACGGGGTACGTCTCGAAGTCCTCTTCGTTATTGAATTGCAACCGGTTCACGAAGATACTCACGATGACAAATTCGGCATGTTGCTGTGCCACATGAATAAGCGAACGATGTCCCTCATGAAGCGCGCCCATCGTCGGGACAAGAGCAATCTTTTGGCCACTTTGTCTCACCACATAAGACAGTTCACTTAATTCTCTCGCCGTCTCAACGATTCTCATGAAAGTCAGTGAAATGTATGTTCGTCGTCTGGAAAGATTCCGGACTGCACGTCACGGATGAACGACCGAGTCGCCTCAATAGTAGGTGTACGAATATCTGTGTAGTGCTTTGCAAAGCGATACTTTGAGTCACAGAGTCCGAGCACATCGTGAAGTACGAGGACTTGTCCATCACAATGAATTCCAGCACCGATACCAATCGTTGGGATACTCACCTTCTCGGTAATTTCCTTAGCGAGTTCCATTGGCATACCCTCAAGGACGACGGCACAGGCACCAGCCTGCTCAACGGCATGAGCGTCTTCGAGGATTCGTTCACGTCCGCCGGCTTCCATTCCTTCAGAGCGACCCTGAATACGAAATCCGCCCATGCGATGAAAACTTTGCGGGGTCAATCCGATGTGCCCGATCACGGGTATGTCCACACGAGTAATGGCAGCGATGGTCTCTGCCATGTGTACGCCACCCTCAAGCTTGACGCATTGTGCGCCATTCTTCATCAGTTCAATTGATGAATGAACCGCCTGCTCTGGACTGACCTGATATGAACCGAAAGGTAGATCGCCGATGACAAGAGCCTTGGTGCGAGCACGGGCTACACAACGAACGTGGTAGGCCATTTCTTGTAGATCTACTGCGAGCGTATTATCTGTGCCCTGCACCACCATACCCACTGAATCTCCTACGAGGATCATGTCGATTCCCGCAAGATCAACCAACCTCGCGAATGTAAAGTCATAGGCGGTGATCATCGTCATTCGCCGACCTTGCGATTTCCAGCGGCCAAGATCGGGCACAGTCACTTTTCTACGATCATCATTTGTCGTTGACATAGGTGGCCTCAAGCAGGGTAAGGGGATTGACGGGACACAAACTGGAGCAACGCCCAATCGGAAACTAGCGACTTGAACAGCAAGTTTGGCCAGTGAGGGATTTATTTTCTGTGATTTAGGGCATGTCGCTAAAAGCCGAGGGACATAGTTCTCGATAACAGGGCAGGTTCTTCGTTGAGGTGGCGGTCAAAATGGCTTCGGTGCAGGCTCGGGAAAAAACTTGGGCTCCAGCGGCCAAGATCGCATTCAGAAAAGCCGGGCGTCCATGGGGATCAATGAAGGCTGGTTCCCTGGCCTCAAGCGTGAGATCTCCTTGGGCGACGGATAAGCCGAAAATTGTGTCGCCATCGTTCATCAGGTGCGCTGGGCGGATAGCGCGAGCGAGACCATCATGGGCAACAGAGGCAAATTTCTTGCATTCGGACTTGGTGAGACTTTGATTAGTGGCGACGACGCCGATCGTTGTATTTAAACTTGGCGAAGCGGGCATTTTGTTGCCCTGCTGCAGAGAGGAAAGATATTTGATCAAACGACGACGATCTATGGCTGATGGCTTGTGAAGCCGTCCCTGATTCAGGTCCCACGGCAGTGCCGTCTCGGGATTAATCACGGAACCTATGGAGTTAACGACTGCCAAAGCCGAGACGATCGCACCATCAGCGAGGGTCATGCTGGCCATACCAAGACCCCCGCGAAGTCCACCAGAACGGGCTCCCACCCCCGCCCCAACTGTGCCCATGTGATCGGTGTGACTATGCGCTCTTTTGGCCGCTCGACGACCAAAAGAGGCATCGGGGCGCATCCTAAAATTACCGCCTCGCCCGAGGTCAAAAATTACGGCGGCGGGAACGATGGGTACGACCCATTGTGGAGATTCACCTACTGGGTACCCGACGTGCTGATCCTCGAGTTCCTCCATGACACCTTGGGCTGCACCTAGGCCGTAGGCACTTCCTCCAGTGAGGACGATTCCGTGTACCCGTTGCACCAAATTCTCCGGTCGCAGGACATCAGTTTCTCGAGTTCCTGGACCGCCACCGCGCACGTCAACTCCAGCAACCGCGCCCTGCCCAGTCAAAACAACGGTGGTTCCAGTCAAGTAGCCATTGCCTGTGCGACTGAAATGTCCCACCTTGATCGCTCCAACATCAGTCAATGAACCTGAGTAGTGGACGCTTCGTGAGTCAGCCATCGTCCTATGTTGGCAGAGTTGAGGGCAATGCAACACAATTTTCTTCTTCTTTCAAGAAATGTCTCGGGTCTAGATATTCTTGAAGAGTGATTGATCGGCCAGCCTTTGAGGCACAACCTTTGGGACGCTGGCGTGCATGGCGAAATCGCTTCTTCTCAGGTCTCGTGCATTACCTCTGGGAGATGGCTATTGAATCGGGTGCCATCGGAGGATCAACGAAAAAGGGAAAACTGTTTGGGAGTTTTGGAGAACAGAGCGTGATTTGCTTTCCAGCGAACACAATATTTAATGAGCGCTTCATTCACATCGGGCGAAACACAATGATTGGTCCAGATTGCACCCTGTCCGCTGGGATGGTTCCTGGTCAACAATGTTTAAGCGATCGAATTGTGACGATTGGGAATCGTTGCTTGATCGGAAAAGGTACGGGCATTGTTGGGCACTTCTCCATCGAGATTGGTGACGATGTGTGGACAGGGCACAATGTGTATATCACCGACCAAAATCATGGGTATGAGGACATCACGCGTCCGATCTCAGTTCAGACCATGCCCGAGAAGTCAGTGCGTATCGGCAACGGTTCCTGGCTTGGATATGGGACTGTCGTTCTGCCGGGAGCCGATATCGGAGAGCACGTAGTCATTGGCGCAAACAGTGTCGTTACCGGAACCATTCCATCGTTCAGCGTGGCTGTTGGTTCACCAGCCAAAGTCGTGAGACGCTACGTCAATGGTGCTTGGGAACCTGTGATTTCTTAGACCGCAAGGTCTTTTGGTGCGGAGCACGACTTCATGCGATTCGCTTGGGCGAAATAATCAATCAACGTTGATGCTGGTGAACCTTTGACCATTGACTCTGCAAAAGGTGCATTTTCGCCCGTGCGTAATATCGCCGTATAGGTGATTCGACCGTTGATCCAGTCCTGAAAAATATCTCTCCAAGTATCGACCAGTCGTTGGTCTTGGAGACTGGCTAACTGTTGCGAAGTAACATCATCGAGCATTTTTTGAATGATCGCTGTGGCTTCATCAATAATGTCAGCACGCTCTGACAAAGCGTTGGGACCAACAGTATTAATACGCCTCAGGTCAACCAAGGTATCCCGCTGAAGATTTGCCTCTTGACACACTGCGTTGGCTCGTATGGACCAGGTGGTGTCATCCACGGCAGCAACATTGTCTCTCGAGGGAGGGAAAAATAAAGCCCATATCCAAAAGACAGCAATACCAAGAGAAATAACAGTCAATAATACTTTGACAGGCTGGCGAGAAATACTCACGATGCTTTAACGGGGCGATAGGAAATAAGCATCTGCAAAATTCCTCCGCCAATTCCAAGGAGAGCGGTGATCACGAGTGAGTTCCAACCCGGTACCGAGAAATCGATAGCGTTATCCAAGGACCAGTCTCCAGCACCGATGGTGCCAACCGCTAAAGCTCCTAACAAGATTGTGGCGCAATATTCCCAACCTTGATTTGGTTTAAATATGAAAAAACCGACTTTGCCATGTGCCGTGTAAATCGCCACGACCATGATTCCAATAACGCCTGCGGCAGCCAGTGGAGTGAGTAATCCGACTGCCAGCATCAGGCCGGCTCCTATTTCTGTGCTCGCAGCCAAACGTGCCTGCCACTTAGGCCACTTCATTCCCATACTTGCAAACCAGCCCGAGGTCCCAGCAAGCCCACCCGCACCGAAGACTTTGTTGTACCCGTGGTATGCAAGAAACAATCCCAGACACAAACGCAAGATAAGCAAACCAAGATTAAGTTGATTGGGTAAAGCAATTTCCATATTGCTAGATTACTGCTAGGAATTGATTGTGCCCAAGCCTGAGAGACAGATTCGTCGATTCCGTAGAGCATTCATACTGCTCAAGACATTGGTGAGTTTTCATCCTGGATTGTTTGCTATATCGATGGCTGGTGCGGCTGTCTTTGCTGTCTGTACTGTTGCCTCCTCGTGGGCCTTACGTTGGGTGATCGATGAGGTGATTGTGACGCGCTTCGCGACAGGCGTGATCTCGGTTAAACGAATCGCGGCAACCTTCGGGTTGCTTGTGGGTCTTTCTTTGATTCGTGCCGTGGGTGTGGTCATTCGTCGGACATGGGCTGGAAAAGCCCAGTGGCGCACGGCCGAGTCGCTCACAGCGCAAGTCGTGGATACTTTAGTCGCTCAGCCAGTCTCCTGGCACCGACAGCAGTCCACCGGAGATCTGATCACGCGTGCAGGTGTTGACTGTGAAGCCTCCGTGGCAGTGTTGGCTCCTTTGCCCTATGCCAGCAGTGTTCTCTTAATGATGGTGGTTGCCGCTACGGGTCTCATCTCTACGGATATCTGGTTGGGCATCGCGGCCTCAAGCGTTTTTCCGCTTCTGATTTTATTGAATGTGATGTATCAACGTCGCGTGGATCGATGGTTTGATCTTGCTCAAGATGAACTTGGTTCCCTATCAGCAGCAGTTCATGAGAGTTTTGAAGGAGTAACGGTCGTCAAAGCCTTTGGAGCCGAATTGCAAGAGACGAATCGTCTGGCGACCATTGCATCACGTGTCAAGGTGGCGAGAATTGAAGCCATAAAATTGCGCTCGCTATTTGAAGCGGGTCTCGACTTTGTTCCCAATCTGACCAACATATGCCTCGTGGTCGGTGGATCCTTCCGGGTTCGATCTGGTGACCTCTCAGTTGGCGAATTGGCAAGTTGTATCTACATGTTCACTTTGTTGGTTTTCCCGTTGCGTCTCATCGGCTACGCCTTTTCTGAGATGCCTCGTTCACAATCAGGTTTTGCTCGTCTGAGAAGTTTATTAGATCAAGAGATTCTCGCGGATCCGCGACGCAAGATCAATCAAAGTGCAGGTGGGTTGACTCTGACCGATGTCAGTGTTGGGCACACGCTTGACAAAGATGTGTTAACGGGGATGAGCGCTTCCTTCAAGATTGGTTCTATCACGGCGATAGTGGGTTACACCGGCAGCGGAAAAACCACTTTGTTACACGCAATGGCTGGGCTCATCGAAATATCTAGTGGAGTGATTTCCGGAGCGCCAGATGGTACTGCGCTTGTTTTTCAAGAGCCGTTTGTCGTTGGAAGTAGCGTGTTGGACAATATTACGATGGGTCACGAATATCGAGATGAAGATGTGACTCGGGCGATAGAGATTGCTGAAGCACAATTTTTATTTGATCTTCCGAGGGGCTTGCAGACGATTGTTGGAGAGCGCGGCGTTGGTCTGTCCGGTGGACAACGTCAGCGCCTGGCGTTAGCAAGAGCTGTCATTACCTCTCCCAGGGTGCTGTTACTTGACGACACCACCAGCGCTCTTGATCCATTGACCGAATCGAAAGTAATGGGAAACCTTCGCAAAGAATTGGGTGAAACAACGGTCGTAGCTGTTTCCTCAAGACCTTCCATCATCGCCTTGTCGGATGAAGTGATTTTTGTTGCTGATGGAGGGATAGTTGATCAACGGCCCCATCAGGAGCTTTTGCTGTGTAGTGCCCCATATCGGCAATTAATGCAGGCCTACGAACAAGATAGGGAGGAATCTTGAGATGACAGATGAAACTCAATCTCTTGGCGCCCTAGCTGCTGTTGGACTTGGGGTGCGCGCAGCTCCTACCTTGCGCGAAGGGTTTGCCAAGACCATGTTCTTCGCCGCAATCGGAACAAGCGGGCGAATCGTGGTTCCAGTCATTATCCAGCAAGCAATTGACCGCGGAATTCAACACAGTGATTCGGCTGGAATTGTGAGTGTCGACACTTCTTATATTCTGCGGTTAGCGCTCTTTGGTGCTTTGTGGCTCACCCTTGCAAGTCTTTCACAACGACATGCGGTGGTACGTCTCGGAGTGCGTTCAGAAGTTGCGCTGTTTATGTTGCGAGTGAATCTCTTTGAACACATTCACCGCCTAAGTCTTGAAGACCATGATGATGAGAAAAACGGTTCACTCGTAGCGCGAGTGACATCAGATGTGGAAACTTTGTCGCAATTCTTTTCTTGGGGTGCTTTAGCATTTTTGTTGGACGGTTTATTGATGCTCCTGGTCGGTTCTGTGATGCTCTCATACGACTGGATCTTGGGACTGCTGGTGATCGCCATTTCAGCTCCTTTGATGTTGGTTTTAAGGAGGGGTCAAGCTCGTTTAGTCACGGCATACGATCTCACTCGCTCTACTAATGCAGATTTATTGTCGTCAACCGCCGAACTAGTGACGGGTGCAGAAACACTGCGTGCCTACGACGCTGGTCGCATCTTTGGCACGCGCAGCAAACTTGGTGCTCGCAGACGAGCGGACACTCAGATGCGTGCCACAATGGTCGGCGCGATTTTGTTCCCATCGGGGGAGATTTTTGGGGCTTTCGCGGTGTCTGCAGTTGTCATGGTAGGCGTTTTACGAGGTCCCGCATCAGGTTTAACGACGGGTGCGCTGATTGGATTTGTTTTTCTGACGTATCGCTTTCTTGAACCGATTGCCGAAATTACGGAGGTTCTTTTCCAAACGCAAACCGCCGTTTCGGGCCTGAAACGCGTGTTGGGTGTTTTGGCGATTCCCGTTGGTCCACCACAAAGTGATTCTCCGATAGCACTGCCTGTGGGTTCACTAGATATCGATATTCGAAATGTCGGTTTTACCTATCAAACCCGCGAGTTGGGTGATCGGGGATCTTTAGAGGTCCCAGCCTTAGAGGGGGTCAACGCCTTGATTGCTTTCGGTAGTCGGGTAGCCGTGGTTGGTGAGACTGGATCGGGTAAAACGACGCTCGGTCGTCTGCTCGGTCGCTTCAGTGATCCCACCGTCGGTGGAATTACTTTGGGAGGCGTTGCTCTCACCATGGTGGCCAATAATGAATTACGTAAACGAGTGGTCATCGTCCCTCAAGAGCCCTTCCTTTTTGATGACACAATCAGCAATAACCTGCGTTTTGTCAGTCCGTCGGTCAGTGATCAGCAATTACGTGATGTTTTTGGCGCGCTCGGACTTGAAGACTGGCTGACAGGTTTGGAGCATGGCCTAGAGACCGTTGTGGGCCAGCGAGGTGCGCAACTGTCCTCGGGTGAGCGTCAATTAATCGCCCTCGTTCGAGCGTCACTGGTGGACCCAGCCATTCTTGTTCTGGATGAAGCTACTTCATCGGTTGATGCCGTGACGGAATTACGATTGGGTAGAGCCATGGAGAAGATTTCCCAAGGTCGTACAACGATTTCGATCGCTCATCGCTTGTCAACTGCCAAGCGTGCCGACAGAATTTTGGTGTTGGATCAGGGTCGGCTCGTTGAAGATGGATCGCACCTCGATCTTGTGGACGCGGGAGGCACATATGCCTCCATGTATTCGTCTTGGATTACCGCAACGGACACTTCTGGAGACGAGAAAACGTTCCCAGAGATGAGATGATGAGAGTGTGGAAATTGTCCTCGTTCGTCATGGTCAGCCTGAATGGGTAAAAGACGATCTCAACGTCGATAACCCGCCACTCACAGTGCTCGGTTTTCGCCAGGCAGAATTAGTCGGTCGGGTTTTAGAAAAGCAACATTTTGATGAGGTCTGGGTGTCACCTCTTCTGCGGGCGCAACAGACAGCAGCCCCGCTCTTGCAGATGTTGGATCTTTCACTAGGCGAGGAATCAACTCAGGCTTGGCTTGAAGAGATTCGCAATCCACTATGGCACGGCACGCCGCGTGAAAAAGCCGATGCTGCCTATCAGGAAGAGAGAAATCGTCCAGCTGAAAAACGTTGGGATGGTTTGCAGGACGGAGAACCCGTTCGGGATTTCGTAGAGCGAATCCATTCTGGGGCAAATTCATTTTTGTTAGAGCGAGGAATCACACGCTCAGCTCAGCAATTACCAGTTTGGAATATTGAAAAACCCGAACGAAGCATTCTTCTCATCGCTCATGCCGGTACCAACGGTGTTTTGATTAATCACATGCTCGGCTTAACACCAACACCTTGGGAGTGGGAGCGTTTTGTGATCGCTCATGCTTCAATCAATCGTCTGTCATCATTTGAGATTGGTGATGGCCACACTTTTGGTCTGACAAAACTGAGCGATGTTGAACACCTACAAGCAGATGAAAGGACTTACTGATGTCTGAACGAGATTTAGATCTGAATGCTCTCAAGATGTATTCATTTTTAGTTTTCAGTAAATTAGAAGGCGCCGTGACTTCAGGGATGATTCATTTGGGAGATCGCCTCGGACTTTACGGAGCATTAGCAAACTCGCCGTTGGCCGTGAGTTGTGCACAATTGGCTGGTAAAACCTCGCTCCATGAAAGGTGGGTGCAGGAGTGGTTACACAATCAGGCAGCGGCGCGTCTGATTGAAGTCTCAATTGATGATGATGGGAATGAGCTCTATTCTTTGACTCCTGAGGCAGCCGTCGTTTTGGCAGATGAAGATCATCCAGCGTTTGGCATGGGCATGTTTCATCGCCTGCCGCAGACGATGGAAAGCCTCAGAGCCCTGCCAGAAAGCTTTAGGACTGGGTTGGGTTACGACTACGACAGTTATGGCCCAGAGGGAGCCGCAGGAATTGAACGCAGTTTTGAGCCATGGAGTCGTTCGTATCTGTTGCCAGTGGTTTTGCCAGCTTTAGATGGAGCCGTACAAGGCCTGATGGCTGGTGCTCAAGTTGCCGATATCGGCTGTGGTGCTGGGGGAGCAGCTGTTCGGATGGCGACTGCCTTTCCCCGTAGCGTTGTGACGGGTTACGACATTTCCAGATTTGCTCTTGATCGCGCTCTCGCTAAGAAAGCCGAACAACAACTCAGCAATGTCTCGTTTGTGGATCCACGTTCCACTCCGCTTCCCGAAGACGAGTCTCTAGATCTCATTACAGCCTTTGACTGTATTCACGACATGACCCATCCCCAAGATGTGATGGGAGCGATCCGGCGATCGCTGAAACCTAACGGGATATGGCTTTTGGTTGATATCAAAGCACTTGATACATTCGCTGAAAATATGTCAAAGAATCCGATGGCCTCGTTGATGTACGGCATCAGTGTGTTGAGTTGCATGTCCTCAGCTATGTCAGTGGCTGGCGGAGCGGGACTTGGAACATTGGGCCTGCCGGAGTCCAAGGCGCGGGCAATGGCTCAAGATGCAGGTTTTAGTAGGTTTCGTAAGTTGGACATTGAACATTCGTTGAATGCCTTTTATGAAGTCCGTCCGTAATAACAACATGTAATCGGGGAGCACAATGGATATTGAGGAGATTAAGCAAGCTACATCGGTACTCAGCGTGTGGGCACACATCGCCACGGTTGGTGCGGATAATGAGCCTGACGTCGTTCCAGTGCACCCCTGTTGGGAAGGCGAGATTTTGTGGATCATGGTGGGGCTGAATTCAACAAAGTGTCGCAACGTTGCTGCCAACCCGCGTGTTGCCTTGCACTGGCAGGTGACAGAAAATGGCGACGGAGTTGAGGTGTGGGGAACCGCTGAAGTGTTATCTGATACTGAGACGAAGCGGAGATTGTGGAACGGCGTTTTTGATTATGACCTCAATGGGTTTGCGCCTGGGGGACCTGAAAATAGTCCTGACACGGCATTCATGAAAGTGACGGTCAATCGAGCGATCTCCATGAAAATGTATGGCGTCGGTGGATTCGAACGGTTTGCGCGTGCATAACCTCAATCAGTTGTTGGTCTCGCCATGACCCGTCTCTCAAAATTGAGTAGGTCGATTGAGGGCAAGATCGCATTCATCACCGGTGCGGCCAGTGGTATGGGTCGGGCAACTGCCTTGTTGTTTGCCGATGAGGGTGCCAAGGTCGTTGTTGTTGACCTAAATGTGGATGCTGTTGACGCAGTCGTGAGTGAGATCACCGCTCGATATGGCGCAGATGCAGCAGTGGGTTTTGCTCTCGATGTGTGTCGAACTCAAGAAGTGACGGCGATGGTTGAATCCGTTGTTCAGATGTACGGAGGTGTGGACATTGTGATCAACAATGCTGGCGTCTCCATGGGCAGCGGATCCTTACTCAACGAAGATGATTTCGCTGAGGCTTGGGATCGTACGATTGCAGTCAACCTCACGGCGTACATTTACCTCATTCGTGCGTGCCTAGTGCACCTCAAGAAATCCACCTCACCTCGAATCGTCAATATTGCATCGACCGAATCAATAGTCGCCACGCCGACCTTGTCGGCCTATTCAGCATCAAAATCTGGTGTCACAGGACTCACGAGAAGTCTCGCTGTTGAACTTGGTAAGGATGGAATCACCGTGAATTGCATATGTCCTGGACCGATCAACACCGGTATGACTCAGGGGATTCCCGAAGAGATGAAAGATATTTATTCCAAGCGCAGAGTCTCGCTACGTCGTTACGGTGAGCCCGAAGAGGTGGCGCATATGACACTCAGTCTGTGCTTGCCTGCGATGAGTTTTGTGACTGGAGCGACAATCGTTGTCGACGGTGGAATGACGATTCGCCACACCTAGGACATTCAGCGCGCTGGATCAATCATCCCAGTCAGTGCACTCGGCTCATGCGGGCCAATGATGAGTTGTTCCAAGATTCCGATGCCCGTGTGTGTACCCATGGTCGCGCGGCAGACTGCTTGTATGTGAAGGTTTGAAGGATCGCAAGGATTTGTCACGGGGAGATTCCAGCGTTCGCTACCGACAGCCAATTCACCTTTCCAATGTCCGTGACTCCAATCCTTATTTCCGTAACCAATGCCCGTCATATGAAATTCGAAAAGGGGAGTCAGTTCAACGGTGTTCACAGCATCTTCGTGATCAATCAGGTCAATAGAAAATGACTCGGCCCATCGCGTACCAGCGCGAAGTTTGCTGCGATAGACAACCTTTTTCATTTCTTTCGGAGAGCTGTCGCCGTCGGGAACAATAAAACCAATTTCATGCCAGCGTTCGCCGGAGGAATACTCGTTGACATCGAAATGCGTCGCAAAGGTTGCAAAATTTACTGGTGCCCATAACCAATAAAATTGGCGCTCACCCACTGGAGCTCCAGCATCAGCAGGTGGGCCAATCGGGCGCACGCCCCAGGAACGATCTCGTGATCCAGAAGTCGTAGCGGGTTCAATATTGTGGATCTTCCCATCAACCTCAATCCAGCCCGACCAGTGGCCAAATTGCGTGAGACGGGTGTAATCAAAAACAGTGCGCTGTCCTGCTTTCACCAAGAAGTGCGGTTCTTGTACCGGCCCACTGCGGGCGGTGAATGTGAGATCGCAGCGAATTGAGTGTTCGGGACTGTCCACGAGAATCTGATGTCTTTTCATTGGTTCAAGAACCCTGACCTCAATGGGTCCAACCTTGTTGGCTTGTGCTCGATCGTGCGGAGCACGAGCGGACGAATGCAGAGAGATCTGTTCTTTGCCATCGATGATGACAGAGAATGAAGCATCAGTGATATGCCGATTCGGATAGAGACCTAAGGCCACGGCAAAAAAGACCGAAGCATCTGCACGATAGCCATTGAAGAAATAACGGTCGTAGTGGTTTGAATCGCTTGAGGCAGTTTCATTGACGGGGGCACTACTGGAATGGATGGGATAGTCGTCAAAGGAGGAAAGCACAATGTGACCGTAGTCCCAATAGGTGGCACATATGAACCCCTCCGCATACTGTGGGAGCGTGAAGGTTTTTCAAGTGCTTCGAAAGCGTCCTGTGATTAGCCCAGAGGGCTATGTTCGTATCACGAGAACGGCTCTGTGGCTGCTGTGTATCATCGTGGTCAGTGGTGCAGCCGTGCGGCTCAGTGGTTCGGGGCTTGGATGCTCGGATTGGCCCCGTTGCAATGCAGAGAAATTTGTTGACGTGTCGACTTTTCATGGCGCCATTGAACAGGTCAACAGGCTGTTCACTGGTCTTGTTGCTGCCGTGGTGATTGTGGCTGTTCTCGCCGCCAGATATCGAATGCCATATCGAAGCGATCTTTTATGGATGGCATGGGGACTTGTACTGGGAGTCGCAGGACAAGTCATTCTCGGCGGCATCGTTGTTCTCACTGATCTCAACCCGATCGCCAACCAAGGTCATTTTATTCTGTCCATGTTTCTCGTGGCGAACGCTTTTGTGTTGTTGAAACGATCGCAGGAAAATCCTGTGAGTATTGAGCGTCAGACCTCAACCGTGGGTGTATGGGTTGTGCGCTTGGTGTGCGTCTGTGGCGCCATCGCCATTTTCACAGGTACCGTTGTGACGGGTTCGGGTCCTCATGCTGGCGATGAAAAAGCTCGGCGTTTAGGGATCGAGGTTGCCTCAGCTGCGAAGGTGCACGGAACATCTGTGATCATCATGATTTCTTTGATGTTGGTTTTGGCTGGATATGTCCGGCGAACACAAGGACTGGTGGCGATGAGATCGGCACTCGAAATCGTTATTCTCGTATCAGTGCTTCAGGCAACGATCGGCTACGTTCAGTACTTCAACGATATTCCGGCGCTACTAGTAGGACTCCACGTCTTCGGAGCGACCATGTTTTTTATCTCTTTAGTCAACCTATGGTTGGTTGGCCATCAAACGTTCGACGTTAAACGAGAAATAGTAGAGCGGAATTCAATCATCGTCTGATGAATGATTTCTTGAACCGGCAAGATGGCGTCAATGCGCCCCATGACTTGGCCAGTTAAGGCAATTGCTGCCTCCATGTCGCCGCCAAAGTAAAGTTCGAGGGCACGACTCATCTCCGTTAAGGGAACGTGTTCCTGCTTTTCTAAAGCACTTGTGCGCTCGGTTCGTATCGCTCGTAAACCAGGCTTTGAATGACGGTTAAGAAAAACAGTGTCCGTCTCAGCGCCATCGAGAATTGCCTGTTTCCAATTATTGTGCACAGGTGATTCAGCAGCAGAGACCATTCGTGTTCCCATTTGCACTCCCTGCGCACCAAGCGCGAATGCAGCAGCCATAGAAACTCCGTCGCTAATTCCCCCTGCAGCAATGATCGGCACGTCAACGCGTGAAGCCACAAGTGGCAGAAGAACCATCGTGGAAACATCTCGCGGATTCTTAAAACCGCCACCTTCTCCGCCTTCAACCACGAGACCATCGACGCCTGCGGCAACTGCTTTGAGGGCAGCCGAAAGTGTGGGGACGACATGAAAGACCGTCAAGCCTGCATCCTTCAACTGTGCCGTGTATTGCTTTGGGTCGCCCGCTGAAGTGGTCACAAACTTGACGCCTTGTGCGACAACGAAATCAACGATTGACGGGTCCCGAACGAAAAGTTGAGCGATGTTTACGCCGAACGGCTTCTGTGTCAGTTCAGCCATCTTTTCGATTTCCCGACGAATATTGTCAAGTTCACCTGAAGAGGTTTCAATGATCCCCAAACCTCCTGCGTTGCTGACGGCGCTCGCTAAGGGACTCCTCGCAATCCATCCCATCGGAGCCTGGATGATCGGGTAATCGATGCCTAATAATTCAGTTATCCGATTCTTGATGGGAGCAGGTGCGAAAACGTTCACTGTCTCACCGTAGTTTGCTGAGGAGTTGACAATCCAACCATGAGTAAGCCGATGAGCACTAAGCCAGCGCCGACCCACGAAGTAATGGGAAAATCTTCATTCAACATGAAGACAGCGAGAACTGAGGCGACTATTGGTTCAAGCGTTGTCAGCATCACGACCGTCATCGGATTTAAGGACACAAGTGCCTTGCCGAAAGCGACATAGGCACATGTCAAAGTGATGATAGATAAGTAAAGAATCACGAGGATCCCTCGCGATGTGTTCAACCAAGCAAGTCGGTGCCAAATTAACAGTGGAGTAGTTAGTAATCCAGCAATGAAGAACATGGCACCAAGACTTGCTGTGGGATGCGCTTTGTGTTTGATAAGAACAGAAGCGCTCTCTGTGTACATGGCATAAGCGCAGCCAGCGATGGCAGCGCACATAATCCCACTTTGGTCGTACGACACTGAATTCTCAGAACCCAAGACCAAGACCACGAGACCCGAGAGAGTGAAGCCGGCGGCCACGTACCACATTGGGGATGGGGCTTGCTGTCTCTTTAGGCGGGAGATTAAACGAGAAAATAAAGGACTCACACCGATGGTGATCAGCGCTGCCAAAGCAACCCCCGTCAGGCTGACCGAATAAAAAAAGAGGAGTTGATAACTCGCCACCGCAATGGCCCCAAGGAGAAGATTGCGCGATTGATCCTTCAGAGTCGAAAAATGACTCCAAGAGAGAAGAGTGAGCGCGCAACCTCCAATGATCAACCTGAGAATGCCAGCAGAGATGGCGTCAATATGTGCTGGTCCTTTGGCTAATGCGGTACCCGTGGTACCGAATAACGCGCTTGCCAGCAATACCAGCGCTATGGGTCGAGTAGGTTTCGGCATTGGGAGCACTTGGTTTACTTTAGAGAGTTCTTGAGAACTAGTCTGAACCTGTGGCGTTTTCTCGTTGCTCGCCAAGGACAGAGGGTGTAGTGGAAGTATCGGTAGGCAAAACCATCGGGAGACGTTTGTTCGTGGCGCTCATCGCACTTGGCTCTGTTTTGGGTTTCTCGTTTGGTACCGCCAAAGCGGCCGAGGATGGTTACAGCATTCGCGCTCAAGTTCGAGATCAAGTTCGAACTGCTGATGGGAAGGCAGATAACCAACCGTTGTCAGGGGTCGAGATAACAGTGACTGATGCTAATGGGGAGATCGTTGGGGTTGCACTCACTGACGCTGAAGGAGTCGTGATTGTCTCGGTCCCGTCTCGGGCGGATTACACCGTAAGTCTCAATGAGGAAACGCTTCCGTCTGGTGAAAAACTTGATGCTAAAACGCCTGCGGTGCAGAATATTCTCACTGACTCGTTCATTACAAAGACCAAAGTCGTCACCTATTTCACTGGTGAGTCGCAAACTGTTCGGCAACCAGGTTTCGAACGCGTCGCACAGCGCATATCCGATGGCATCCGACTTGGTTTGATCTTGGCGATGTGTTCGGTCGGTCTCTCTTTGATTTTTGGCACGACAGGATTAACGAATTTCGCGCATGGCGAAATGGTCACCTTCGGCGGAATTGCAACGTTTGTCTTCAATGTCACTGGACTTGCATTTTTGGGTTCTTTAAGTTTCATTCCGGGTATTCGTCCAGATGGGACATTCCATATATTTTGGGCGGCTCCGTTAGGCATCATCTTGGGTGGTGGTTTCGGTTGGGCCCTGAATAAACGAATCTTCGGACCTTTGCGCCGTCGTGGTGTCGGACTAGTGACTCAGATGGTTTTGACCGTGGGTTTGTCGATTGCTCTGCGCAACTTTTTCCTTTCACGGTTTGAAGGTCGCACACGTCCCTTTTCGGATTTCTCGTTACAAAGGGCGTGGGATCTTGGACCAGTCAACATCACACCCCGTGACTTCGTGGTGTCGATTTTGAGTCTCCTCATTTTAACCGTCACCGCTCTTGGATTACGTTTCACTCGACTGGGAAAAGCAACTCGTGCTGTCTCTGATAATCCTGATTTAGCATCAGCGACGGGAATTGATTCCGAAAAAGTCATTCGCTTGGTGTGGATTATTGGGGGTGCTCTTGCGGCGGCTGGTGGAGTTTTCCGAGGACTTGATGAGCAAGTGAGTTTTGATATGGGCGGACGCCTACTCTTCTTATTGTTTGCCGGCATCACTCTGGGCGGACTCGGAAGTGCCTTCGGCGCATTGGTGGGCGGTTTTGTCGTCGGCGTCATGGTCGAAGTATCAAGTTTGGTTGTACCGACAGAGTTGAAGACGGCCCCGGCTTTGCTCGTCTTAATTTTGGTTCTATTGCTCAGGCCACAGGGCATCCTCGGTCGAGCACAGAGGGTTGGTTAGCCATGGATTGGAATCTCATTTTTGAAAACAGCCTCAAGGGCTTCATTGGAATCAACGCCGTGTATTTTGCCATCGCCGCCTTGGGGCTGAATGTGCAGTTCGGCTACACAGGTCTTTTGAACTTCGGTCAGGCTGGTTTCATGGCTTGTGGCGCCTATGGACTTGGTATGACCGCCCACTATTTTGATATCTCATTCTGGTGGGGGATCCCTCTCGGTATTTTGTTTTCAGTCGTTTTGGGATTACTCATGGGGATCCCTACTCTTCGCTTGCGTGCCGATTATTTGGCAATCGTCACCATCGCTTCGGCGGAAATTATTCGCTTAGTGGTGCGTTCCGTTAAGTTCAAAACTTATTTCGGCGGAAGTGATGGCATCAACGGTTTCTCAAGTACTTTCCGTGCGCTTGGTAATGACTTCGGCATTGAAGAATCAAACCGGTATGGTTTTTGGCCGTTCAGGTTCACCGGTCGTGAACTATGGGTCCTGATTGTGGGATGGCTTATCGTGGCCATTTTTGGTTTCGTCGTCTACAAGTTGATGAAATCACCTTGGGGTCGTGTCCTCAAGGCCATCCGGGAGGACGAGGATGCCGTGAAGTCACTTGGCAAAAACGTGTATTCCTACAAAATGCAATCTCTTATTCTCGGGGGTGTGATCGGCACTGTTTCCGGGATGATCTTTGCTCTTGACCGCGGAAGCGTGCAGCCCGATAACTACAGTCGAGATCTCACTTTTTATATATTGACCGCACTGGTTTTGGGTGGGGTCGCCAAAGTTTCAGGCTCAATCGTTGGATCCATGATGTTCTGGGGTTTATTCACCTTTATGGACAATTTCTTGCGACAGGTTACTAAAGATCCAGTGACCATCGGCAATGTCACAATCATGAAATCAACCCAAGTTGGCCAATTGAACTACATCCTGATCGGCATCACATTGATTCTTTTGATGGTCTATCGACCTCAGGGAGTGTTTGGAAATCGAAAGGAGATGGCATTCGATGGACGTTGAGCGGACCTACGGCGAAGTAGCGACCCGAGCGCGGCAGTCTCTACGAGATGTTGAGCGGGTCCCAGGTGTTTGCAAGCCGAATTCTATTTTGACCGCTAACAATATTCGTCGGGAGTTTGGTGGAATCATCGCTGTCGATGTTGACCACTTTGAAGTGCAAGAGGGTTCCATCACTGCGTTAATCGGCCCTAATGGGGCCGGGAAAACGACATTCTTTAATCTGCTCACGGGTTTTGATCAACCCAACTTAGGATCCTGGACATTTCAAGGAAAAGATATGAGCAAGGTTGCATCTCATCGGACTGCGGCCTTTGGCATGGTACGCACGTTTCAACTCACAAAAAGTCTCACGAAGTTATCAGTTATTGAAAACATGCGTCTAGGAGCCACAGATCAAAAAGGTGAGAAGTGGTGGAATGGCTTATTCTCTGCCGTGTGGAAAGGCCAAGAAGCTGAGATCACAGAGCGTGCTGATGAACTTTTAACTCGTTTTCAAATGAGTCACATGCGCGATGAATACGCTGGCGCATTATCCGGGGGTCAAAGAAAATTGCTAGAAATGGCTCGCGCTCTGATGACGAACCCAACCCTCGTCATGCTCGATGAACCGATGGCTGGCGTGAATCCTGCGCTGAAGCAGAGCCTTAATGAGCACATTCGTGGCTTGCGCGATCAAGGAATGACAGTTCTTTTCGTGGAGCACGATATGGATATGGTTCATGATGTTTCTGATTGGGTCATTGTGATGGCGGAGGGACGAATCATTGCAGAAGGTACGCCCGACGACATCGCCAAGAACTCTGCCGTCATTGATGCCTACTTGGGGAATCGTCAGGGTCAATCGTTGTTGGAGGAGGAATGATGGAAGACGCGGCAATACTCCGAAGTTCAAATCTTGTAGCTGGGTATATTCCCGAGGTCAATATTTTGAATGGCTGTGACGTCGTAGTCAATGCTGGTGAATTTGTGGGCATCATTGGACCAAATGGCGCTGGAAAATCAACGTTACTTAAAGCAGTGTTGGGACAGTGCAAAGTTCGTTCGGGAACTGTGACATTGATGGGCCAAGACATTACCGGTCGTAAGGCCCACGAGTTAGTACCGATGGGCGTTGGCTATGTGCCGCAAAACAAAAATGTCTTTCCAAGTCTGACTGTTAAAGAGAACCTAGAAATGGGTTGCTTCTTGAAGCCCTCAGTGTTTCATGATCGCTTCGATTACGTCGTCAGTCTTTTCCCAAAGCTTGGCGATCGCGCTGCACAACGAGCGGGAGCGTTATCAGGAGGAGAGAGACAAATGGTCGCTATGGGTCGTGCTCTCATGCTCGAACCAAAAATCTTGCTTCTGGACGAACCATCTGCTGGATTGTCTCCGGCCCTCCAAGATGAAGTATTTGTGCAATGCCGAACGATCAACTCAACAGGTGTCGCCATCTTGATGGTTGAACAGAATGCCCGGCGTTGCTTGCAAGTAGTGAATCGAGGATATGTTCTCGATCAAGGTCGTAGCGCGTACACCGGAAGCGGGCGTGAACTGCTATCAGACCCCAATGTCATCAAGTTGTACCTCGGTACCTTGGCGAAGTCCTCAGGTGGCTGACTAACCGCATTTGACACGCGAAAAGGCCCTCGGTTTCCCGAGGGCCTTTCCACTACCTCAGAACTGAGGAACTAACTAATCACTTACCTTCGTTGAAGTTGGTTCCGAGTCCGTTACCCATGTTGCCATCGGTTCCGTACCACATCTTGACCTCAGGTCCGATTCCGCTCTCGACGGCAGTACGCAAGATGCGGCTACCTTCGTCGAACGAGACCAACACCACAGCGTCTGGATCCGCAGCCTTAACTTCGGCTACTTCAGCGTCAAATGACGCAGCACTTGGGTCGTAAGCCTTGCTTCCCAAAACTTCAATACCTGCGGCCTCAAGAACGTCTTTCACGACAGCGGCAATACCATTACCGTATGCGTCATCAAGGTTCATGATGTAGACCGAAGCGTTGCCGTCTTCGATGATTTGGTTGGCAACAACAGCACCCTGTAGCCCATCAGGTGGAGCGTTACGGAAGTACAAGTTGTCGTCAGCATAATCACTGAGGGCTGGGCTGGTGTTTGCTGGGCTGAACATGGTGATTCCAGCGGCAGTGATCTTGTCGATCACGGTCAAAGTCACACCAGATGAAGCAGCACCAATAATGGCGTCAACATTTTCGCTGATCAAACGGTCAGCGGTTGTTGAAGCGATATCAGTAGAGGTGTCTCCCGAGTCACCTTGGACGTACAGAACTTCTTTACCAAGGACACCACCAGCAAGGTTGATCTCGTTGATTGCATAAAGAAGACCGGCGTATTCTGGATCGCCGAGGAATGCAAGGTTGCCCGTTTCAGGAAGCAATGAACCAATCTTCAACTGGCCGTCACCGGCACGTGTTGAGGTCGTGGTGCCCAATGCAACAATTGCCGAGTCGGGAGCCGACGCAGCGATCAGATTGGAATTTGATTCCGCAGTAATTTGGTTGTCTGGGCCGAATTCAAGCATTGCGTAGCTACCTTCGAGAGGCTCGCCATTGCCGTTAAATTCGTGTGGACCTGACAATCCGTCATAGTCGGGGTCGCCGCCGTCAGCGATGATTGCCATGCAGTCAGCAAAGGTTGTGCACTTAGTGCCACCCTTGGTGATGCCGACAATCTCGTTAGCGTGAGCGGCTCCGTCGGTACCTGCAATTTCGACAGCCAAAGAAACAACAATGGCGGCGTCATAAGACTCAGCGGCGTAGTTGAAGTCGGCCAGTGCCGTGTTACCGAGTGATACCCAGTAATCAGATACTGACGCGAGCCATTCGTCGCTGATTTCGGCGCCCTTAGGAGTCGTACCCTTCATTCCTTCAAGTTCTCCACCAGTGGCGGGTGCCTCTGTTGTAGGTGCTTCGGTTGTTGGAGCCTCGGTGGTGGCAACCTTCTCGTCGCTACCGCAGGCGCTAACGCCCAAGATCGCGAACCCGACGAGAAGTGCACCAACGCGACGTGCGTTTGATTTCTTCATGTTTTCTCCCCCTGGAGATCCGAGACAAATGCCTCATTGGTTTGGAAACTCCAATAGTACCCCTAGAACCCCTAATTGGTGACCGAAAAGCGCACGCAGTCGGAAATCTAAGACATATTTCGCTGATACTTATCCCGAAAATGCTGACTATGGTGGGCGTATGACTGAGGTTTTGTATGAAGTTTCCGAAAAAGTCGCCACTATTACCCTGAATGCCCCTGAGCGTCTGAACACCATTTCTGGAGCGATGTTGACTGAGTTATCTGAGCAACTGCTACGCGCAGATCGATCCCGTGAGGTGCGCTGCATTGTCCTGACAGGAGCGGGGAAAGCTTTCTGTGCTGGTCTCGATCTGGCCTCCCAAATGGGTAGCAAAGAATCCTTAGGTGTTTTAGATTCGGCCGCTGGGTCTGGAGGTGGCGAGTTTGACCTGAGGACCGCACCGCCTGTGGTGCTTCACAATCTAGACACTCCGACAGTTTGCTCGCTCAATGGCAGCGCTGCGGGATACGGGCTGGATCTGGCTTTTGGGTGCGATATCCGTCTGGCTTCTTCAACGGCGAAATTGGCTCCCGGTTTTGCCAAGAGAGGAATTTTACCCGAGAGTGGAGGGACATGGTTGCTGCCGCGCCTTGTGGGTTACGCCAAAGCCGCAGAGATTTGCTTTACTGGACGAACTCTCAGCGCCACGGAAGGCCTAGAACTTGGTTTGGTCAATCATGTGGTCGCGCCAGAAGATCTATTGACTCGTACGACTCAGTTAGCGCAGGAGATCGCCTCAAACGCTCCTCTGGCTGTGCGTGCTATTAAACGCATGATGCGGGCTGCCGAGACCGAAACTTTTGAGCAAAACATTCATCATGTGTTTTTGCAACTCTTGCCCCTGATTCAAACTCAGGACTTCAAAGAGGGTGTGGCTTCCTTCATGGAAAAGCGCCCTGCTCATTTCACTGGTCGCTAGATGTCCACTGACGGTTCCCGAGAAGCTTTGAATGTCATCGCTACTACGCGCTCGATTCGGCGGTATGCCGATGAGCAAATACCCGTGACAGATTTAAATGAAATAATCTGGCACGCTACGCGTGCCCCAAGTGGATCAAATCGTCAGCCATTTCGTTTTTTGGTATTGCGAGATGGGCCTATGGCCATGCAGGCCAAGAAACTTTTGGGTGACTCCTTTCGTCAGGGCTGGGCAAGCAAATCAGAGACGGATGGTTATAGATCAGAAGTAGAAAAGAAAAGTGATTCGCCCAAGGCACGTCAGGCCGCCACGATGCAGCACTATGTGGACAACATTGAGATAGTGCCAGTGGTCGTATTGGCTTGTCTCGTGCGGTATCGAGAGCCATCACCATATGAAGGGGCATCGATTTATCCTGCCTGTCAGAATCTTCTTTTGGCTGCGCGTGCTTTGGGCTATGGAGGTGCATTGACTATGTGGCATCAATCTGCGGATGCTGAATTGAGATTGCTCTTGAGCATCCCCGAAGAGGTCGCCCTATCTGCTTGTATTACTTTGGGTCGCCCACTCGGCTCACATGGGGCAGTTCGACGGCGCCCTCTCGCAGAATTAGTCTTTGAGGATTCTTGGGGGAGTGCACCGCAGTGGGCTAGTGATCCAGAGGGAACTTCTTATACGTCTGCTGGCCCTAAAAAATAGATGCCTGAGATTCCCATTGCCGAGTTCTTCAAACTGTTTGGTTTGACTCAAACTGCGAGTATCGACGAGATCATTCAAGCAAGGCGTTTTTTAGCCCTTGAATTTCATCCCGATCGAGGGGGATCCGATGAGCACATGGCTCTAGTTAATTTGGCTTTTGATGAGATTATGAATTGGCATCGTCACCAACAGCCTGAGCCCCTGCAAGTTTTAATCCCAAGAGTTTCTTCGGTCATTGATGTTGATCGGCCTTCATTTGTCATCAATGCACTTCCTGCCATCGCCTTTGAACTGCTGCTTTTGGCAGGGAGCATCATTGGCGATGTGGCACTTGATGATCCGCCATACCTATTAGAAGTTCAGATCGAAGACCCAATTCTTACCTGGTGCCGTTTGGAAGTGATCCCCGAAGCGGGATCAAGCAGCGTCAGTTTGACTGTGGATGGTCTAACAAACGCCCTTTATATTCGCGACCTGTGGATCCGAACTATCAATGAGATTGGCTTTGCGCACCATGAGCGGCCTTGAGCAGTCGATCGCGAATTGCCTTACCTATTCCGTTGGGTGAGGGAAGTACCACAACCGCTTGATCGATTCCATCGTCGTCACATTGACGTAACTGCGAATACATCTGAGTAGCGAACAAAGTGGGATCACTGCTGCCATCAATAATGCGTACTTGCTGAGTTGCGGCCTGAGTCCTGAGAAGGCTGTGCGCCTCGTTCATGTCAGCGACGACGGTCAAGTGACATGTTGGCGCATAGTGGGAATCCAACATTCCCGGGGCGCGACTTGGACCAGTCATTTGTTCGGCGATGGGCAGTACCTGAGAAATCAACTCACGCGAAATACCCCCTGGACGGAGAATCTGAATAGTGTGTGCTGAACAGTCGACAATGGTGGATTCAAGTCCGATGGCGCAGGGTCCGCCGTCCAAAATGTAATCAACCTCTGAGCCCAGATCAGCCAGCACATGCTCAGCGGTTGTCGGGCTGACCTTGCCAAATTTATTGGCCGATGGGGCTGCGATACCACCTTCAAGCCCACGTAAAACCTCAAGGGCTACAGCGTGATTCGGTACCCGCAGCGCAAGCGTCTCTAGCCCTCCTGTCACCTCATGGTGAACGGTTAGTGCTTTTGTAACAATCACCGTCAAGGGACCAGGCCAAAACAAAGCGCCTAAAATTTCTGCTGATGCTGACCAATCGGTGCTCCAGTGTCGTGCTTCGGCTAGGGAATCAAGATGCACGATTAGAGGATGATTCCTTGGGCGACCTTTAATGTCGAAGATCCGATTGACAGCAACGCTGTTTGAAGCATCAGCGGCAAGACCGTAGACCGTCTCGGTGGGAAAGCCGATGACACCACCATTTCGTAGGATTTCAATGGCGCGGTCGATGCTCGTTCCGATAGAGGAGGAACTCAAGGCAGATCCACACCTAAGAAATCAAATGCCACATCAAAGAATCCGAAATTTTCGGTGGTGGCAAAGTGATCCACATTTCGTAAGGAGACTAAACGCGCGTTGGGCAACATGGCGACCAAACCGTCACCTGGGCCTGCGAAATCTTTGTCACCGATAACCACTAAAACTGGACAAGTTATCTTTGCGAGTTCTTCCGCCGTGTAAGGGTCACGCTGGCGTTTCATTATCGCTGTGAGAGCGATCTTGTCATTGCCTGGTTGTTCTGCGTATTGCACAAAAAGGCGCGCAAGGTTATTTTCTTCAGTGGAATGACCCTCGAGGGCGTCAACGATCAAGCGGTGCGAATCTTGACTATCAGCCTCAATAACATTTTTTCCGATTCCCGCTAGGACCAAACTTTTCACCCGATCAGGGTTTTCGATGGCTAAGCGCAAAAGGGTGATAGCGCCGAGGGAGAAGCCAATGAGGTCCACTGGCTCAGGGGGCATGACTTGTAAAACCCGTTCAGTGAGGTCTCCGTAATCCTCGGGGGAATGAGGCTTTGGCGCCTCGCCGTGTCCCAATAGGTCAACACCGATGACGGTTCTGCCGGCATCTTCAAGGAGATCGGCGAAGCCACTTGATTTCCAGGTAGTCGAGAATGAACCACCCCAGCCATGAACAAGAACGATTGGATGCTTCATCTAGTCCAAGTTAGCCCCTAGCCTGATTGCGCACTCGTGTATGTGTACCAACGGAGGATAACGACACATGAAATTCCTAAATGACTTGTCGCCCTCCTATGACCTCACTTATAGCGATGTCTTTATGGTCCCCAGTATGTCTGATATTGGATCGCGCTTGGACGTGGATCTTTCGACTTCGGATGGGATCGGTACGACGATCCCCGTGGTTGTTGCAAATATGACCGCGGTTGCTGGTCGCAGAATGGCAGAAACGGTCTCACGGCGCGGCGGTTTAGTCGTGCTTCCACAGGACATCCCCCTTGATGTCATACATACGGTGGTCAACTTTGTGAAGAGTCGGCATCCCATTTATGAAACACCGATCACTCTTTCGCGCACCGACACTGTTGGTGAAGCTTTGAGTTTGATTCACAAACGCGCTCATGGCGTGGTCATTGTGACCGATGAATTAGATCATCCACTTGGAATCTTTACCGAGGCTGACGCCGCTGGTTACGATCGTTTTACGCAACTGCATAATGTGATGTCCACTGATTTGCTGTGTATTCAAGAGGGCACAGATCTCGAAGAAATCTTTCATTTGTTGTCGGGACAACGTCTGACTGCAGCACCGGTTACTAATGCTGAAGGGCGCTTAATTGGCTGTGTTACTCGTCGAGGAGCTTTGCGCTCAACGCTCTACCGAGCAGCCTTGAACTCCGATGGTCAGTTTCTCACTTCCGTAGCGATTGGGGTCAATGGCGATCCCGCACACAAGGCAAAAGTGTTGCACGAGATGGGAGTGGATGTTCTCGTCGTTGACACAGCACACGGTCATCAGACACGCATGCTTGAGGCTGTGCAATCAGCACGGGCTTCAGCACCGAATGCAATCATTGTCGCAGGTAATGTCGTAACAGCCAGTGGGACGCGGGATCTCGTGAATGCAGGTGCAAATATTGTCAAGGTGGGCGTTGGCCCAGGAGCAATGTGCACTACTCGCATGATGACGGGAGTTGGACGACCACAGTTCTCGGCAGTACTTGAATGCTCTCAAGAAGCCCGACGTTTGGGCGCGTCGGTGTGGGCCGACGGTGGAATTCGTTATCCGCGTGATGTGGCACTGGCACTGGCGGCAGGTGCAGGCAATGTGATGTTCGGCTCTTGGCTCGCGGGGACTTACGAATCCGCAGCGGATACTCTGCGCGATCCTGATGGGCGACTGTACAAAGAAAATTTCGGCATGGCTTCCAATCGGGCAGTACGTAACAGAACGCGTCGAGAAGGTCTCTTTGATCGTGCCAGTAAAGAACTTTTTGAAGAAGGGATTTCTACATCGCGAATGTATTTAGATCCAGAGCGTCCAGGAGTTGAAGACATCATCGATCAAATCGTGGCTGGTGTTCGCAGTTCTTTCACCTACGCAGGCGCGAACACCAATGAAGAGTTCCATCAACGGGCAACCGTTGGGATCCAAAGTTCAACTGGCTATGACGAAGGTCGTCCTGTGGGGACTAGTTGGTAATCCGTGTCTGACGCGCAGGTGATTATCGCAATTGACGGTCCCGCTGGAGCAGGTAAATCAACCATAGCCAAGGCATTGGCTCATGAGATGAAGTTGCAGTACTTGGACACCGGTGCGATGTTTCGTGCGGTCACCAGCACGGTGCTTCGTCTAGGAATTGATCCGAGTCACATTGAACAAGTTGGAGCCTTGTGTGAAAGCCTTTCCTTGGAAGTCCTGGAAAATCAAGTGATCGCTGACGGGGTTGACGTCACCGTTGATATCAGGACTCCGGCTGTGACAAAGGCGGCCAGCGTGATCGCCACCAATCCGCTTGTGCGGGCCAACTTGCGCACCAGACAACGCGCCTGGACATCCGTGCGCGGGGGAGGTGTGGTGGAGGGTCGCGATATCGGTTCAGTCGTGTTCCCCGATGCGACGTTGAAGGTCTACCTCACGGCCACGCCGCGAGTTCGCGCTGGACGTCGAGTTGCTGAGATCGGTGGAGATATCGATGAAGTTGAAAGACTGATTAGCGAAAGGGATCTCTTGGACTCGACCCGCGCTGATAGTCCTCTCCGGGAGGCTGAGGAATCGGTACTGATCGACACGAGTGGTCGTCTGGTGGTTGATATTGTGGAGCAAATCGTCAGGCTTGTTGAGGGGAGGTTGTCGTGAGTGAAGTTGATTCACATCTCGCTGCAGACGCAATAGGCGTCAGAGTTTTTTACGCTGGTGTGCGTACGACGGTCACGATCTTTTGTCGCACCTATTGCCGAATGTCCCTCACGGGGCGCGAAAACATTCCCCAGCATGGTGCGTTTGTTTTGGCTCCAGTGCATCGCAGTTTTCTGGATACCCCTATCGCTTCATCCTGCACCCGCCGCAGAATGCGCTTCATGGGAAAAGATTCTCTGTGGAGGACCCAACCCTTGCGCTGGATTGTTACTTCGTTAGGAGCCTTTCCCGTGACGAGAGGATCAGCGGATCGAGAAGCGATTTTACGTTCTATCAAGGCTCTGCAATCTGGTGAACCTCTTGTGCTTTTCCCTGAAGGTGAGCGAAAGTCCGGACCCACAGTGCAACCGCTGATGGACGGTGCTGCTTATGTGGCCTGCAAGGCGGGAGTCCCAATCATCCCAGTGGGGATTGGAGGAAGTGAGCGAGTGATGGGGAAGGGGGCGAAATTCATTTATCCAAGAAAGTTGGTGGTGATTATAGGTGCCCCTATTCAAGTGCCAGATGCTGTGGACGGTCGGATGCCACGATCAGCAGTTAAGGAAGTGTCGGCTCAACTTCATCGTGAACTACAAAGTTTATTTGATTCCGCTCAAAGTATGGCCTCTCATTAAGCAATGAAATAATGTGCCAGCGTTCGAGTGAACAATAGGGGATCTAGCGCCCCACACAGTTCGCGCGCTGAGTGCATCGACAACTGTGCTACACCCACATCAACCGTAGGAATTCCTAATTGAGTTGACGTGATCGGACCAATGGTTGATCCGCAAGGCATTGTGTTCTTGGAGACGAAGTATTGGTATGGTACGTCGGCGGCGGTGCAGGATTCAATAAAGACAGCCGCTGACTCGGGCGATGTGGCATAGCGTTGATTGGCGTTGCTCTTGAGTACTGGGCCTTGATTTGGAAGTGGACGATGTTGTGGGTCGTGGCGGTCTGGATAATTGGGGTGCACTGCGTGTGCGTTATCGGCTGAGATACAGTGTGAAGCAGACAGAACTTCATGAAATGATTTTTCATTTCCTGCGTTGATGGACTCAAGGAGCCATTGCAAGCGTGGACCCGCAGCCCCATGCGTACTCTGCGAACCTACTTCTTCGTGATCAAAAAGGGCCACGACGGAACAGTTAGTTGAGGTATCACCTCGTGTTTTTGCGGCAATCATGCCTTCAATTGCGGCCCAACAAGACACTTGGTTATCCAGGCGTCCACTTGCGATGAGTGAAGAGTCCGAACCCAAAACAGACGCAGGCGTGAGGTCATATAAGCCAAGATCCCAGCTCACGATGTGAGACGAGCTGATCCCAATTTTGCTGCTCAACCACTCTTTGAAATAGCCCTCAGTTGGATCTCCCAAACCCCAGATCGGCATCAGGTGAATCTGTTTATCAAGAATGAGTCCTCTCTCATTGACCTCACGATCAAGATGAATGGCCAACTGTGCAATGCGAGCCACCGCTTCGTGGACTCGTACGAGAGCCACAGAATGGTCCGACAAAACAACTCGACCAGCCAAACCTAAATCTCGGTCAAGCCAAGAATTACTGAGTATCCCTCCGTAGATTTCTACGCCAAGTTGTCGCCAACCAAAGTTGCCAGCGTCTGGAAGAGGTTTAATTTTTAAACATGGAGAGTCGGTGTGGGCCCCAACAATCCTGAAATGTGAGAAATTCTCGGAGGCATTATCCCAGGCGAGGAGAAGCCCGGAATCGGCAATGAAGCCACAATCAGGGAGATGACTTCCGAGTTTGGAGAAGGAGATCTCTTGGAAACCTGCAAGGCGAAGTTGCGTGGCACAGTAATCAACAGCGTGAGCGGGTGAAACGCAAGCATCAAGGTGGCGCAAAAGACCACTCACATCAGCATGAGGGGAGAACACTGGATCTTGGCGGGGTCTGGAAGAGTTCATAACTAGGCCATCAGATCCACTAGTTGATGGATTTCTGAAACAGACCCATCGGCAGTCCACTCAAACGCAAATGAGATGTTTCGTTGAGAGTGACAATGCTCCGTTCACCACTGCGTGCAGCGGCGATGCGGTGGATGGAAGTGTAATTCGGATAAAAGAACCCTCTGTTGTTCGGCAAACCTAGACAATGAGAGACATAGGCATTGATCACTCCGCCATGACAGACAATGGCGATTCTCTGCGATTCATGGCGCTCAATGAGTGATTCAATCGTGCCTACGACACCACGGGAAAATTCTTCTTCCGTTTCTTCAAAACCCGTCCATTCGCCATTGACCATCTGTTGCCAGCGTGGGTCATTAGTCGCTTTGAGTTCTTCAACCGGGACATATTCGTTGCTATTGCGGTCATATTCGGCGACTCCGTCAATGGTGATCATTGACAAACTTAAGGCGATTGAGACAGCTTCGGCGGTTTGTTGGGCACGCGTCATCGGGCTGACGTACAAAGCATCAAAAGATTCTTTGGAGAGATAGTCGGCTAAGAGTTGCGCCTGGGCACGACCGTCCACGGATAATTCGGGGTCCGCTACACCGCTCACCAATTCTTTACGAATAGGGATTGCGTGGCGAATCAGGGCTACTTCCATGCGCTCAGGCTAGAGGCTTTGAAACAAATTTCCGAACTTGAGATCTTCTTGTAGATTCAGGTGTCTAAATCGACCTGCCTAAGGAATATCAAGTTGGAAGTCGTATCCCAAGATTGTGCATTGAGCCTGATCTCCCTTAAGGGATTGCGTCAATTTGGCTTGATCAACGCAGTCAGATATTTGACTTCGCTGCGAGTAGACCAAGCCTCCAAGGGCCAACGCCACAATAATGACGAAGGCTTTGATCATTGCGTTGGCAGCGAATCGAAAGATCACTAGGCCGATGACGATGGGAGCAACGGCACCTACCGTCATAAAGTTTTGTAACTTGCTGACGTCGATTGCCAGCAACAAGGTGTGTATTGATGAAGCCATATCTTTACCTTACCGAAGAGTGTGTCTTTGCTACTGCGATAGATACTGTGTCTCTATGAGCAATAGCAATCCAATTAATCTCACTCCGCAGGGGCCACCTACTACCGTTTTACCTCTGGAGGATGCGTCAATTAGGGAATCGCTTGCAACGGCCCTCGCTGCACCTGCACATCAGCACCTGGCAATGTTTGGTGAGGTTGCCATGCGTTACCCACGATCGCTCTTTGCTTGGGCGCATTTAGGTGATAGCGGAAGAGATATTTTGGAGCGATATGCGTATTATCGCATTGGTTATCACCGTGGCTTGGATACTTTGAGGCAAAATGGATGGCGGGGTTCTGGCTATGTTCGTTGGGATCAGCCCTCGAATCAGGGCTTTCTTCGCTGCCTTCATGGTCTACAGCAAATGGCTGCTTTGATTGGAGAAACTGACGAAGCCGAGAGGTGCATTATTTTCTTGTTGCAACTTGACCCATCAGGCGTCCCCGCAGCAATCACGCGAGATTGACATAGTTGATGCAGCGCCGAGGTTATGTCTTGGCCGGTGGCAATAGCCGCCGCATGGGTGTTGACAAAGCCTTCCTGCCGGTCTTTTCTCAGTCGGCGGTCGAGCATCAGTGTCAGCTTTTGCAAGAGTTGTGCCCAGAGGGTGTTTTCATAGTCGGCCGGAATAAGGAGCTTTTCGCATCCCAACCCTGGTCCCACCTCGAGGATCAAGGTGGGGGACAAGGTCCACTCGACGGGATTGCCACAGCCCTCACCCATGCCCAAGATGGAATCGCATTGATTCTGGCGGTCGACCTCTTCATGGTCACAAAAGATGATTTTGACGCTTTGTATCTTGCCATTAGCCAGAGCGAGGCTGATCTGGTGTACGCATACTCAACAGATGACACACACATTGAGGTCAACCAACCCCTCTGTTCAGCATGGCGAGTGTCAAGCACCTCGGACATTGTGAATCGCTCCCTGACTGCGGGAGAGCGCAAGGTGAGTGATGTTGTTAAGGATCTTCGAACCATGCGAGTTCTCGTGCCCTTTAGCCACCTTGCCAATTTTAATTCACCTGAGGACTTCAGCAGACTCAAGTCTTGACTCCGCTAGTTTGTAATAATGCCCATATATCCTTCCGAGATTTCAGTTGACGAGTTAGCAAATTTGCTTGAGAGTGGGATCCTCTTAATTGATGTGCGTCAATTAGACGAGTATCAATCTGGTCATGTGCCTGGAGCCCTACACCTAACTTTGCAGGAGATACCCAATCGTGTTGAAGAGTGTGTCAGCGCTGATGGATCACCTACTTACTTCATCTGCAAAGTAGGCGGCCGCAGTGCTCAGGCTTGCGAGTATTTGGCTGGGCAATCATTGAATGTTGTAAATATTGCCGGTGGCACACTTGCATGGTTGGACAGTGGTCGCGATGTGGTTGAAGGAGATAATCCAACGTGACTTTTTCATGGATTGATAATGATCGTGACCTAAAAACATTGCTCGATGGTTTGATGACGGAGACAAGAGTTGCCTTGGACACCGAATTTCACCGTGAGAAGACCTATTTTCCGCGATTGGCATTAGTGCAACTGGCATGGAGCGACGGTCTGGCGATCGTTGACCCATTATCTTGTGATGCGCGTATGCTGAGTCAAATTTTTGGGCCAGATCATCTCATCGTGCTGCATGCTGCACAGCAAGACCTTGATGTTTTGTCTCATGCCATCGGTGTGATCCCGCATCAAATCTTCGACACTCAAGTAGCCGCCGGATTCCTTGGTTACTCGACTCCGTCCTTAGCCTCTCTGGTTAATGCCGAACTGAAGATTGCTCTCCCTAAAGGTGACCGATTGACAGACTGGTTACGGCGTCCATTAACGGATGGGCAAAAGTCCTATGCAGCCTCTGATGTTGAACACCTTTTTGAACTCCACGATTTATTAACCGCCAAGTTAAATGAACTCGGACGCACGCAATGGGCGCTCGATGCTTGCGAGGAATTACGCAATCGAAAAGTTGGACCTGGAGATCCAGCAGACGCTTGGCAGAAACAGAAAGATGTACGGGCATTGAAGCCGCGAACCCGGGGCGTCTTAGCGTCCTTGGCTGAGTGGCGAGAACGCCGGGCGATGGTGAGTGACATTCCTCCGCGTCAGGTTTTGCCTGATTTAGCATTGCAAGGAATAGCGCAACGTGAGCCGGCCTCAATCAGCGAATTAGCTCAGTCCCGAGGTGTTGATGAACGGCATACACGAGGTGCCGTCGGAACCGAGATCTTGGCTGCTGTCCGCTTTGGTCAGGAGCATCCCCTGGAGATACCTGTTTCTGACTCTGACGATGTTGATCGGCATCTCCGACCTGCGATCACGCTGATCTCAGCCTGGTTGAGTGAGGTAGCCAGAGTGCAAAAAATAGATAACGCCCTGCTAGCCACCCGGAACGACATCTTGGCCTTTATTCGGCAAGATCAAGCCGCCCGTTTGCTCACTGGTTGGAGGCGGGATTTAGTAGGTAGCGACCTGAAATCTTTGCTTTCG
>CALGTP010000692.1 GCA_937902105.1 uncultured Actinomycetes bacterium | reverse complement strand
ACATGAGCTCTTTATACATAATGTTTAGTTCCCGATTACATCAAAGACAGCACTGTAGTACCACCGAGCCAATAAGAAACATGCACGACAAAAAAAACAATCCATCGGAAACAGATGGATGCAGGCAGTGACTGTATACTTTTCTGGCCGGCGTGATATGCGGATAACACAGCTCTTATCAGTGGATATTACATAGATAGGCATTTATCGCCACTCTAGAAAATGTTCTGTTATACGACCTCTCCTCGAAGACGCATTAAATAAATGTCAAAATCACAGTATATGGGCATCGCGAGACGTCGATAACTTATAACGCCATGATCACCACCGTGGTGGCATTTCAGTGGCTGCTTCCCTGCCTGGCGGGCTGATGGGCGGACTGTAGCAAAACATCTCGCCCTGGCAGCTCCGTTGCAAGAATGGCGAGGCTGACACGATCCGTATTGGCACGCTGATTGATAATGGCTCCAGCTGCATCCCAGTCTAATTTATGAATGAACCTGAAACAGAACATCGCTAGAACACTTTGCGCGATGCTTGTAGCACCTACACAAGCCACCATCTTCGTGCTCAAATCAGTAGTTACCAAGTCTGTGAGAGCAACCATTCCCGAAATCGGCGTTGCAACGCAGTAGAAGGATACAAAAGTGTAGATGACTCGTAGCTTACCTTTGCCGACGGGGATGAAGATAAAAATACTATTTAGAGCAATAATTCTGGTCTGCGTGTGCAAAACCAGGACCCATGCCACCACACGAAACCAGCTCTGCACATCTGCATTGTTACTAACAATAGCGCAAAGCTGTTGCTGAAATATGAGAAGAAATACATTGAAAACTGCTACAGTGAAAGCTGTCAGTCTGCTGAAGATGACAAAAGCGTTTCGAGCGCCAGGATCTTGTTGTCCGAGCAAAACGAGAATTCTCATGGACGTGGTTTTCAACCAGCCTTCCTGAGTGGACGCCAAGCTGCCTTCGAATTGCACCCACGCTGCACCCGCGGCTAGAGCTTCTTGGTTGATACCTGAAATGTTGGCCATGGCGATCATCTGCAATTCGAATATGAACCACCCAGCTAAGCTACTGAAAAGCTGCGGTATTGCAAGACTTGCATAGATCTGTGACTCCGTCTGGTTGAAAAGGCATTCGGCGCCGCTCGGTGCCACGCAAACGCTTCCGAATAGCCTGAAATGAAGAAGCAAGAAAATCCAGCAGCTGGTGCGAGTGCATTGTACTGCTATTTGTGCTAGAGCCGCTCCTTCAATGCCCATGTTCCATTTCAGTATGAACAAATAGGTGCAAGACATGTGCACAACCATGCCAGATGCAAAGGAGATGAGTGTGGCGTACTTGGCATATCCAAAGTTCAAAAAAATGCACTCCAGGTGACTATTGAACAAGTTCAGCAAACAGGCTGCAAGCATCGTCTTGCAGTAGATTCCTACATCTTCCGCATTTGCTGCAGGTACCCCCGAATGTTTCATCAAGGAAGTGGCGACAAACTGCAGAGCAAAGAACGGGATCATCACGGTGACGGACATAAGCAAAGACCTTTGCAGATATCGTGGGATGCGATCCTTTCGTCCGGCTCCGATGCAACCGGGGATGGAATTTTGCATGTATGCAAGTTGGCTTGCCATAGGCATCAGGCATGTGCAGTTGTACCAAACACGACCATATCCCAAGGAAGCTTGCAGCTGTGCGCTGTGTTTCGTGTGCCCCGCAATGATCATTGCAAAAAGAGGTGGAACACCCGAGTTCATGAAAGCTGTCATAGCTAACGGTATTCCTTTGCTAAAGAAGTATCGAACTTCATTGCGACTCGAGAACGGGAGCTCCATCCCCAGGCGCAAGGGATCACGGCTGGTCGCCATGGAAGCGGTGCGGCCCTCACCATATGATCATTAAGGATGGATCGCGCATGATAATGCTTGATTTTCATGTGCTGTGTTGCCCCAGACACCAGTGTAAAATC
>CALGTP010000691.1 GCA_937902105.1 uncultured Actinomycetes bacterium | reverse complement strand
GAACTCATGGCTTGTCTTGTATTTCTCTTCCATGTGCAATGCAATGCTATTGATAAGTTGACAATTGTTCTATCATTTATAAGTATCCGCCTGAATAGACAGTCTGATCAGTTAGCCTAGCAGCACGGTGCCTGAAGTTCGGTTAGCGCGTGCCAGTTCTTTGGATTGTGAGGGGTTCTTGAATGTTGCTTGCATTTTGTCTTAGGGCATTGCGCATTTTGTTGACAAGCAGCTATCCTACACGATACCGTAACTGCAAGTCAAGTGTAGCCAGTGGCAATTATTTTCTCCAAGTTCGTAGTTCGACCACTTGCTGTCGCAACCATGGATGGCCGTGGCTGTGCAGATGCAAATGCTCATGCTGGCTTGCGAAAAGCTTTCCAATGGCACTTCATCACTGCATCTTCGCTTGTTCTGGTGCTTGGCATGCAGGCTCTTGAAGTAGTTCGGCTTCATTATTAACAGTGCTTGTTGTTTGTCGGTCGCTCATCATTTTCTGATTTCTATGCCCTGGGCCCTAGACTCATTTCAAACTGCCCTTAGCCCTGAATGCGAGGAATCTGCCTTGGGTACTGCTCGACGCACCTCCGCTCATTGCGCTGGGATCGGGCCGGATAGGCTAATCATTGAGAGTTTCATAAAACCAGCGCTTCGGCATGTAGGGGCCACGTTCGAATGTCCACTGACAGTTCACCTCTCAGTAGTATTTTGCCTGAAATCCAAACAGCTTTTAATTCCTTTGGTGCATTCTTTGTTATACACTTTGGTAACCGGCCTTGGGCCTTGGCCTGTGATATTTATTTACACGCCGAGGACTCTGACTCTGGATGCCGCAACGTAATGCTAGCCTGTACAAGGGGAGATGACGAACATGTTGGCGTGGACGTTCATGAGCACTTAGACTTGTTGATGGAAGGCTGTCGCTCCTGGACCTTGATGGAGAAGTTGGTGAGGTTCCTGACTTGCAATGTGCGTGACACAATGTTCTGCTTGGCGCACGGGCGGCATTGCCGTTTTCTTGAAGTCGACGTGGATAACAGTGGCTTCCCGTGTGTCGACTGGAGCCCTTCGGGCCTGCAGTTAGGCGTTTTTGGGCCAACCTTTACAGTGCTGCTGACCCTTTGCGCTTGGCACAGGAGCAGGCGCACGAAGATCGTCTTCATGGAGAACGTGCCAGAGTTTGAAGTATCTGTCTTAGAACATTTGATGGGAGACCTGTTCACAATTCATGTCTTTTATCTCGAGCCGGCTGACGTAGGCAGAGAGGATTTGAGCAGAATGCGTCTTCTGGTTATGATGCTACTCAAGGGCGCCCTAGTAATGCTCAGAGTTGTTTAGGTTGGGTTGTTCGTTAGGTCGTCTGTGCTTTCTAGTTCAAATCATTTGAAGGTCAGCTTTGTTCATTGCCCTTGCAGCCCAGGTGTTGCGTACTTGGCGTATGATGCTCATGCTGTGCTTGATGTTGTGACTGATCGCATTAAAGCAGCTCGCCGAGCTGTGTGTGCACATTTGCCGGTGCGGGCATGTTTGCTCGCCACTGCAGAGGAGATTCGTCAAGCAGAGATCCAGCTGGCGCAGGCAAGTGTGTTCAAAATTGCCGACAAACATGTTGTGATGTGTGATAGGTGCACTGTTGAAGTAACATCGCACGCTGCAAGCAGTTGTTGGTAAATTGTGTTTGTAGTGACCCTGGCCAGGCCCGTCGCGTCAAGGTGAAGCCCTGCCAGCCGGGATGCTACAATAGCTTTTGGTATTTGCTCCTCCCAGCTGAGAAGGTAAGGTACAAGAAGTATGTGGAGAAGTGGATTGCCTTGCGGGGGGAGAATCCGAAGAAAAATCCGGATGCTATTTTCCATCTCGGTGATGACCCGGACAAGAGGGTATGCTGGAGTGCAAGCGGCAAATTTCCGTCATTTCGCCGCTCGATGGGATTACTCTACCATGTCCAATCGAACACCATAGTGTTGCCAAAGGAAAGACTGGCAGTAGTTGGCTGGCCAACATTCCCATCATTGGCGATCGCCGCAGGGATCAGTCCTTTTGAGTTTCCTGATCTGCGGCGAGGCTCAAGATATGCGGGCAATGCGTACCACATCGGAGTCTACGGTACTTGGTTGTTTGTGTG
>CALGTP010000690.1 GCA_937902105.1 uncultured Actinomycetes bacterium | reverse complement strand
CGTTACGTAAAAAATCAAGAGAAAAGAGAAAATTGAGTCGAGAAAGACTTCTGTCCGAAAAAACACCCCGTTTTCTGCTTTAAGGTCCCAAAATGCCCTTAAAACCCCTCGCCTGAGGTCTTTGAAGTACTGGGAATCGCTCTCCCCCTTGCCCAGATATCACAGAGGCAGTGAGATATTGGGCACACAAGAGAAAAAAAAAATTAAAACTCCCCCTATCCTGCGATCATCAGCCACCACTGACGCAGTAGGAAGACCGCAGCGAGCGCACACAAAATGGAACACGACCAATCATGACATCACGATGTTTGGCGTGTGCTGGCGCAGGCAGGCTCTTGGTGAGGGCATCAGCAACCATGAGATGGGTGCGAAGAGGAACGAGCTTGAGAAGTTGTTGTGAAACCAGGTCACGCACAAAGTAGCGGCGAATATCGATATGACGCGAGTATTTACGTCGGACAGGGTTTTCGGACATAGCCACACAAGCTAGATTGTCTTCATAGACCAGTGTAGGTCCGGTAGGGGGAAAACCAAAATCACGTAGGATCTCGCGAAGGTAAACTACTTCTTGTCCGCATTGACTGGCCGCTACGTATTCAGCCTCAGAAGTAGAGAGTGAGACACAATCCTGTCGACGTGACTTCCAGGAGACAGCACCACCGGTAAGCATTATTACGTAACCAGTGTGTGAGCGTCGACTGTCGAGATCGGCAGCCCAATCTGAATCAACCCAACCCCAGATGGTATTGGCCTTCTCAGTCGTCCTTTCATAGACGATAGCTTGATCGTATGTGGCACGCAGGTATCGTAGTACATGATGAGCTGCATCCATATGAGCCTTCCCAGGATTTTGAACATATTTGCTTAGTTCAGAATAGGACCACGCCAAATCAGGGCGAGTCATATTAACCAAATAACCTAAACTACCGACAATACCACGGTATCTGCGGTGAAAGGCTGGCTCAGGATGAGGATCACATTGCTCTTTAGTCAGTCGTGCGCCTGGGACCATGGGCGTGAGAGCGGGAATACAATCCCAATAATCATAAGTGCGCAATACATCCTCCGCATAATGCTTCTGAGATAAAAGAGTTTTGCCTTTGTCCAATTCACGGAGGATTTCGCAACCCAAATATGTATGCACCTCACCCTCGTAGGTGCCCTCAAAGCGTTGGAGGAGGGCCGTTCGGAATACATCCAAAACTTGTCTGTCAGCGCAAGCGATAATGAAATCATCTATGTGAGCCGTAATCAGAATGACATGGCCTTGTTTGACAACTGTCCACATGCTGCGTTCAAAACCCACCAAAGTACATCCTTGACTTTTGAGATATGCGCTCATGGTGTGGTGCCAGGCGCGAGCTGCGCTTGGCATGCCGTAAAGGGGCCGACGCAATTGGTAGACATAGTTGGGGTCTTCATTGTAACCGGGAGGGGCAGAAATGTAAACTTTGCCGTTGTACCCGTCACCTGGAAGCAGATCTCCCTGAACGAACGCTTGGCTGATATCCACATGATCGCAATGCATATTATTTTGTGTTGCAAGCGCAAGAATGGTGCGGAAACCACTTGCATGCGGTACCGGGCTGAATGCGTCTTCAAAATCCCCTCGGCCCTGATCATCTTTCCGATGCATATGTTGGCCTTGAACTACGAGGCGCACTTTGCACTTTTCAAATTGTCCCTGCTTACGCTTAATTTTATAGTGAAAGCGAGTAGAGAAGACTTTATCTTGAGCAGTCAGAGTAGATTTGAGCACCCGCACCCAGCATTTTCGGCGTGACAGACCCTCCATTTCCAGCTTTTCAGCGGCGATCCACGCATCTTTCATGGGGCTACGAAGCATGTGTCCTCGATGTTTAGGGTCTTGCATGCCCCGTGTGTACCCTGGAGGGGCATTAGGAGATTCCTCTTCCCCCCCCCCCGCAAGAGAATGCAGGTGTGCAGGGCTTTGTTCCGAGGTGTCGAGAGAAGAATGATGGAGTGTGTCAGCGGAAAAACGCTCACCTCCGCAATATGCTGCTAAAGCTGCTAGCGCGGAAGCTGTTGCTCGTGATCCCGCAGAATTTTTCACACCCAAATCACGCCATGTTGTAGCATGGGGAAGTGTTGCTTTGATCGCGGTGAGGAGGCTAAAATCTGCTCCTTGTGCTGGTCCATTTCTCGGTTCTAAACTTTTCGGATATAGCTGAATCTGCTTGCCAACATGTGAAGGAGGCGAAAGAAATTCTACCCATACCGTGGCTTTATCGCGTGTCTGCTTCTGAGCCTTAACAGCTACCACTACCATTTCGCCTTTAGGAGTGGGCATACCAGCTGGATTATAATGTGCTGGCAGAGTGACTGGAAGCTTATGATTTACGAACGCGTGCGCCAGCGATAGTTCCTGCATTTCTGACATTGGGATATCAAGATAATCTTTGACTGCAGATGACGGTTTAGGGACAGGAACTGCCTTAGTACCTTTCTTTGAGGGATGCTTTGAGGCATCTGTCTGCGGAGTAACAGAAGGCACGAGAGTATGTTGTTTGGCGCGTTCGACCGCTTGAGATTGAGATCGCGTAATGACTTGGGATTGCAGCTCGTCCGCAATGAGCTGATCATCAGCTTCATCTTCCGCATGCATGTTTGCCAAATCCTTGCGTAGAGTATCCGGCGACCGTGTTAGACACGAAGCATCTCGAAAAGGGAATTCATCTGGATATGCCTTGAAATCTTTAACCGAAAGTTCGGTCTTTGATGCGAGATCAAACATCCGGATAGTAGGTGTGTGCAGATCAGCGTGCAAGTATATGCCCTCGACAAATCTGTCCCCAAAACTTCCGTTGACGACCCTGCGGTGCTCGCGTGGTAACGTAGAAACAACACGACAACCAAAAGGTATCGCTACCGTGTCACGCGTGCCGGCAAATGCTGGTTGCATACGCTCGTGTGCCGTAGACCATTTCCCGGACGTATCTTCTGAATACCAAAGGTAGTTCTTTTTGTGCACAAAGTCTGTCGTAGCTTGTGGCCAAAATCGCGTAGGTACGTTTGCAGCCAGCATGGCTACGCGGCTGTGTTGCTTTACGTAGCCAATGGCTCCTTCCACGCGTGCCTGCATAGTGTGGTTGTATGCCACCACAGTCTGGAGGATTATATGATTTTGAACGCAATAGGCCACCATTTCATCGCTGACGAATTCCTTTGCACCGTCCACGCGCAAATACCTAGGCCGTTTTCCTGTAGTATTCACATAAGCACGTAGCAGATCAACAGGGTTTTGTCGACTTTTCGTGTTGAAGTTTGCTAGATATTCCGTATCTTTATCCACTATGAGTAGGAAGTAGCGTTCGCCATTTCTGCCCAAAGAGCACGCGTCTGCCCAGTCGATGCGCAAGTCAGTGCCTGCCGGGGAGCAATTCGGCTCGGCGTCGTCAGTGGTGCCCAATTGTTTGACGGTGGCTTGAAGGTCAGCCACTTTGTGTGCGAGCTCTTTGGCCAAGGGTCCTTGACTCAGCACAGTCTTGAATGGGCGTAGCATTGTATCAGTTGGCGGCATCGAAGTGACCTCATGTTGATTAGCCAAAGTCTGCGTAATTGGCGTAGTAGGAGAGAGTGGGTCTACAATGGTAGACAAAACTAATTCTTCTCCCCCTGGCTGCTTAGCGGATTTGCAGTAATAAGAAGCTCGCCCAAGATTTGCGTCACAGTATTTGCATTTATGTGCGTGCAGATAACGTTGCAGGTGTTTGATAGGAATACCTGCTGCTTTCAGGTCTTTCACCAGACTAGTTGGATTGCGATGTCCGAATGACGCATGTAGAATTGCAGCTTCTTTCTGCCTTTTACACATGAGCTCGAACTTGCGCTGATCTTCCTCATTGCGTGTCGAAAGTCGCACGGAGTTGGATTGCTCGTTGTTGTCTCGCTGCTCAGCAAGTATGGAAAACCCATTTAAAGTAGCGTGATCAGCAAGCAAAGTTGGTGGTTCCCGTTTGAGCGCGATGATCGGTTTTGGTAGTCGCCATGTTTCGTCTTCGTAGTCCATGAATATGGTGCGCGAATCCGGGTCTGGAGTAACGATCTTTCCTCCGTACCTGGGGTATACAGTAAGATCCACGCCATCCAGGTGTGCTTCAACGGGAATGCGGAAACATACTTGGAAGCCCGCTTCTTTGAGTCGTCCGACCGGAATAAGACTGTCGGTCAAGTTGGGGTCACTGACAGATTCTTCTGGCACAATAAGGGTGAATGGCCGCCCATTGGCGTCAATTGTTTCACATCCCATGACAACACCAGGAAGAATTTTCGCGTTGCCTAGAGCACCTACTATATTGTGATTGTTGCCCGTGTATGTGACAATCTCAGAGGAGTGTTTTGCTGCTCCTCGCTGGGCACCTGTGTCAACCACCGGTCCCTTTGTGAGACCATAGCTGGGTATTATCCTACATTGCGTCTTATAAATATGCACAATGGATTTTCCGTATTGAGCCAATCCCGGGCGCATGAATGGAGGGAGTACAGGTGCCACGGCAATGCATGCATGTGCAATGGGCGTCTCCGGGTTGTGTGGCAAGTCGTAGCAAATGGTGCCCAAAAATTTAGG
>CALGTP010000689.1 GCA_937902105.1 uncultured Actinomycetes bacterium | reverse complement strand
TTGGCTCAGCGAATGGCCGATGTGGTGTTGCAGTTCCCTGGCGTTCTCGGTGTCGAATTGACATTGACCAAATTGCGTCCACCGATACCCGAAGATGTGGAATCGTCGGCCGTACGTATCCTTCGCCTTCGGACAACCTGAGCGGGCGCGACGATGCACCAAGCGGTGATTGCCCTCGGATCCAATTTGGGTGACAGGGTTGAATTTCTCAAATTTGCGATTGATCAATTAGGCGACAGCGTTTTGTCTCAGTCACAGGTGTTTGAAACTGATCCCATCGGCGGGCCAGACAATCAAGGGGCTTATCTCAACATGGTGGCAGTGATTGAGACTGAGTTAGATCCGTATGCGTTCATGCGTTGGTTGCACAGAATCGAAGCTGATGCTGGGCGCGTTCGAGAAATCCATTGGGGTCCTAGAACTCTTGACCTTGATTTATTGTTCTTTGATGATGTGTGCATCAGCGGAGGAGAACTCACCGTGCCACATCCGCGTTATAGCGAGCGCCGTTTCGTGCTAGCTCCGCTGGGTGAGGTAGCCCCTCAGCGTTGTCCGATTGATTGGGAAATCAATCTTCCTCCCGACGCCGTCTACGGGCGCGGGCCGTTGAACGAATGTCGCTAGTTAAGTCCGAGTTCGCTTTCGACACGACGAATTTTCTCTGGATAATGCCCGCGACCAAATTCGGGTTGCTGCCGCAGAACAATTTCTAAGAGTTCATCGTGCTGAGCAGTTTCTTTCCAGGGTAGAGCGATATACAGAGGCAAATTGAAGACGCGCAACTTATCGAGATGTGAATACACACGTTTTTGATAGAGGTAGCGCTCTTCCCACGGCCAATTTGATGGTGCAAAGCCAGTGCCTGGATCGAGGATGCACAGTTTGCGTAATCCGTAGCGATCAGCGATCTTTAATTGCGCCTCAAAAAAATCCAACATCACTTGCACAGGATCGGCTTTGACAAGTTCCATCTGGCGTGGATTCGGGCCCGATAAAAAGGGCAAGACAATGGGGGCCTGAAAGTCGGCGGCTACCTGCCACATTTCCGTGCTCTGCATCCCATCGGCGGCGTTGATCACCGTGGCTCCGTGCTCTAAGGCGAGGCGGGTGACTTCGGGCTTCCATGAATCAATACTCACGGGAACTTTGAATAAGGCCAGCGCTAGGATGATTTCCTTGAGTCTTGCCCATTCTTCCTGCCATGGAATGACCGTGGCATTGTCGGTTGAACCTTGACCGCCCAGATCAATTCCATTACATCCATGATTCAGCAGATATTCACCCCTCCGCGTGGCAGAGATAGCGTCAGTTGCGATTGAATCAAGGTTTAATGAGTCAGGTGAAGCGTTTACAACGCCATACAAGAACATGCTTTTCAGGTTATGCGATGGAGCGAAGATGAGTGCTATCAAGACATTCGACCCAACGAGATGGACTCTTGCGAGCGCAATCGCCGCTAAAGGTGAGCGCACAATATCGGTCTGTATTCCATGTCGTAATGAGGCCGGCACTGTCGGTGATTTAGTACGCATGATTGAACCGACTTTGCTCGGTACTTTGATTGACGAGTTGATTGTGCTTGATGATGACTCAAGCGATGGCACTGGTGAGATCGCTGCCGAAGCGGGGGCAACAGTTATCCCAGTGGACTATGTGCATTTTTTTCACGGCGTAGAGCGCGGCAAAGGCAACGCTCTGTGGGCCAGTTTGTTGGTCAGTTCGGGCGACATCGTGGTGTGGATTGATGGAGACATCACAAGTTTCACAACCGAATGGATTATTCGTTTGGTGATGCCGTTACTGATTGACGACGAACTTGGTTTGGTTAAGGCAAATTATGAGCGTCCATCGCATTTAGGTGGTGGAGGGCGCACCACTGAGTTGGTGGCGCGTCCGTTGCTGTCGATGTATTTCCCCGAGATTGCTGATATTCAGCAACCATTGGCTGGAGAATTCGCAGGTCGACGCACAATGCTTGAGGCGATTCCCTTTGCCACAGGGTGGGGCGTAGAGATCGGGATGCTGATTGATATGGCCGCCAAGTTTGGTCCAGAGAGTCTTGGGCAGGTGGATTTAGGCGTACGTTTGCACCGCCACCATAAGTTGGAAACATTGGCAATTCAGGCCGCTGAAGTTGCTGCCACATTGTTGATGCGCGTTGCTCAGCCGCCTAGTTTCGCCGAAGCAATACCTATGTTGCATCGCAAGACGCTTGATCCGATGCAACTAAATATTGCAAGTCGTCCACCTATTAATTCTTTGCCAAAAATGTCTCAGCCATTGTTGGATGAACGTAAATAACGCAGAAATAAAAATCCGTCGTCTTGACATACATGCGCCAGATGCCACGGGTCGCGTAGAGCCCACGAACCTTGGCTGATACGCCCACCCTGACCTCCGATAAAACGTGGGGCGATTGTGAGGCACACTTCATCAACAAGATCAGCAGCCAACATTTGCCCGTTGAGATCGGGCCCGCCTTCAAGAACACAGACCGAGCCCGGTAAGTCTTTGACGAAGTCGCGCACATCGCCCGAAACAATGCGCGTGTTGCCAGATGCCAGGAGTGCCTGAGAGTTGCGGCCTAGATCACCAGAAATCGAGGCCACCACAAGGACCTGATGAGCGGGGAGTGGCGAATAGGTGTCTTGACGAACTGTGTGTGCTCCCACGAGCACACTGTCAGCGCCACGATGGAGATGGAGAAAAACTGCCCTATCTGTGGGCCCGCCCAAAAGAGCGGAGTTGCCTTCAAGAGAGATTGCCCCATCCACCGTGCTGATCATCGACATCACGATCCATGGCCGGTCTCCTTGGCGCAGGCGATGCTCGGCGGAATACGCGATCTCAATAGAAATCTCACCAGGTTCGGGGAAAAGCATGAGCACCCCTATTGTCTAGCGGAAATATTTGAAAAATTGTGCCGTACGGTTTCTGACGCTATGTCAGAACGGGGGTAATGTTTGACTATGTATCTCGCCGAAACTGCTGAACAGCAAGCATTGCGTAAAGAACTTCGAGAATATTTCGCCGCTTTATTGACCCCAGAGGTTCGCGCTGAACTTGGTGAATCTGGCGAAGGCAAGCCACTCTTTCGTGAATTGGTGCGCAAGATTGGTGCCGATGGCTGGTTGGGTCTGGGATGGCCAAAAGAGTTTGGTGGGCAAGGCCGACCTGCCACAGACCAATTCATCATGTTTGATGAAATTCAACGAGCTCATGCACCGTTTCCATTTGTCACAGTAAACACTGTGGGACCAGCGATCATGGCCCACGGGACACAGGCTCAGAAAGATCAATATCTCACAGGCATCATGAAGGGCGAAATAAACTTTGCCATTGGTTACACCGAACCCGAGTCGGGCACCGACCTCGCAAGTTTGCGTTGTTCAGCGGTACTCGATGGCGATGAATGGGTCATCAATGGCAACAAGGTCTACACCTCGGGCGCTAACCAAAGTGATTATGTGTGGTTGGCTTGTCGCACCGATACCGAAGCTCCCAAGCATCAGGGCATCACTCTGATTATCGTGCCGACTAATTCTCCTGGTTTTACTTGGACGCCGATCGTGACCGTGGGTGGTGTGATGACCACAGCGACCTACTACGCAGATGTGCGAGTTCCCAAAGAAAATGTGATTGGTCAGATCAATGGTGGTTGGAAGTTGATCACGATGCAGTTGAACCATGAGCGCGTAGGTTTGGCGGCCCTGTCTGGTCTTACGGAGCGTCTACTTGATGACGTCACCACTTGGTGTCGAGTAACTCCGTCGGGTGGACCAGCTGGTGAAAAAATGGTTGATGTGCCGTGGGTGCAAACCGATTTAGCTAAGAGTCATGCTTTGCTTGATGCCATTCGTTTGATGACATGGAAGCTTGCGCAATCAGTGGCCGACAATACGTTGGGACCAGCTGAGGCTTCGGGCGTCAAAGTCTTTGGAACCGAGAAGGCAGTTGAGGTGTACCGCATTCTGCAGGGAATCCTTGGCCCAGTTTCACACCTTCGTGAGGGCTCGCAGGGTGCTGTCATTCACGGTGAAGTTGAGCGCGCCGCCCGGGCAGCGCAGATCAACACCTTTGGTGGTGGAGTGAACGAGATTCAACGCGAACTAGTAGCCACTGCTGGTCTCGGTTTAGTTCGCTCGACGCGATAAGTCATTTTTCGTTCTGCAGAAAAACGAAATCAGTTCACGCGCGCGATGATGGTCGCAGTGGATACTGCTCCACCACAGCACATGGTGATCAAGGCAAATTCTTTGTCGCTACGCTCAAGTTCGTGTAATGCGGTGGTGATCAGACGACTGCCTGTTGAACCAACGGGGTGACCAAGAGCGATTGCTCCGCCATTGACATTGACTTTGTTCATCAAGTCATCACGGGAGACTCCGTGAACCTGAGCCCAACTCAGAACCACGCTGGCGAAGGCTTCATTAATCTCCACGATGTCGATGTCGTTCATCGTCATCCCTGAATCTCTGAGCACCTTCTCCGTGGCTTGTACGGGACCATCTAGGTGGAAATAGGGTTCAGCACCGACGAGGCACTGCGAGACAATACGCGCCCGAGCCTTGAGACCTTCGCCCTTGGCACGATCGCTGTCCATCCACAGCACAGCCGCTGCACCATCAGAGATCTGACTGCTATTGCCGGCCGTATGGCGACCCCCAGGCATCACTGGCATCAGCGTGGCTAACTTTTCTGCTGTGGTTTCACGCAAGCCTCCATCACGGGTAATGAAAGTTTTGTTGCCCTCTGCATCGGTGACTTCAATCGGAATAATCTCGCGCTCAAAGCGACCCTCGGCGGTAGCACGAATGGCTTTTTGCTGAGAGATCAGTCCTAGGTAATCGACTTCTTCACGAGTGATACCACGGCGATCTGCAATTCTCTCGGCCGCACCGAATTGGTCGGGCATATCAAGTGCAAAGTCGGAAGGCTTAGAACTTCCGTTGACGAATGTCATCTCGCTACCTTCGCCCAAGCGTGGCACGTTTGCGCCCAGCCAGACCTTGCTCATGTGCTCGACACCGCAGGCCATTCCAGCATCAATCACGCCAGCATGGATCATGTTGTGAATCATGTGGTTGGCCTGCTGGCTTGATCCACATTGGCAATCAATGGTGGTGGCGGCAACTTGCCACGGCAAACCCTGATTGAGCCAAGCGGTCCGGGAAACATTGCTGGCCTGTTCGCCGGCTTGAGTGACACAGCCACCGACGATCTGTCCGAGCGACATTGGATCAATACCAGCGCGGTCTAAGACACCTTTTTGAACTGCACCAAGCAAGTTGACAGCATGCAT
>CALGTP010000688.1 GCA_937902105.1 uncultured Actinomycetes bacterium | reverse complement strand
GTCCTCATCCGAGGATCGGGTTTGGAGCTCCTCACTGGACTCGCTGCGTGATTCCTTGCCTTGCGATTCAGATTTGTCGGAGCCGGACGGTGGAAATGGGGCCCCCTTCCACAAAGCTGTAGGAGGTTGGTGGAATTCTGGGTTGCCCTGTGGCACCCCTGTGTCCTCTGCAACCTGATCGCAGAGACCGAGTTTGATGGATGTGCCTGTGCTTGAGGCTGCTAATCCGAGGAGTCTGGCGGACCTGCGCTTCGGGGCTGGGGGTGTTGGCTGGGGAGCGCTGCCGCTGGCAGCAGTGATGTCTGTTGCACTTGCAGTAGAGTCTGGCTGAACCGTAACTTCAACTGCAGCCGGCCCCAACGATGCCAGGGGGGCCTTCACGGAGACTGCAATTGTTTTAGCGGCTTTAATAGGGGCAGCAGCTGCTGTGACCAAAACTGAACCGTCGCCGGCTGTAAGCGGCCTGTCCGAAGGGATGTGAATCACCTCGTATTCAACAGTCGCAGATTCGGCTATGTCTGGTGGAGACGTTGTTGTTCCGGCCGGTGCCGTCTCAGGGACAGGTGTGAGGATGGCTACTGAGAGTTCTTTTGTGGCTGATATCGGCCCCATCTGAATGGAATTGACTGCCCGCGCCCTAAGCTTGTCCCATACTGCTTTCGCTTTGGGTACTGCTTGGGGGAGGGCGGCGGCTGGGGGCGGGCACTTGCATTGTATGCCGATTGAGCCACATGTTGCGCAGGACAGTGTGGTCTGGTAATTCGTGTCCCCGATGCCCCCGGGGGCACCGGAAGTCGGTGCGGAAAGGGCAAGTGGAGGGAAGGGCATGAAAGAGGGAGCGTTGGTCCTGGGTTGATGGGAAGACGAGGCTGTGTTGTGATCTGCGGAGCTTGTCGAAAGGGCCTGGGTGACTTGTTGAAGGATCCTGTCAGGGAGGTTATCCAGCGCCGCAACTGACCTAACTGTAGTCTGGAGGACTTCTTGCATTTGCATCTGAGATTGAAGGATGGTGCTGAACTGCATTTGTGCCATAGCTTGGTTTTTCTCGATGCCGGCAATAAGGCTGTTGACTGAACTGTTCATGTTTGTTTCAACACGGTTGATGTCTGCCTTGAGCTCCGCCCGGAGTACTTGAATACTGATCTCCTGTATAGGGTTTTGTGATGGATTGCCAACTTGCCTTGCGACAGGAGGTGCAATTGGTTTGTCCTGCATGAGGTTGCTCTTAGGTCCGTACTTGGCCCTGACGGCTCTGAAATCTGAGGACCTGCGACGGAGCCCGAATGAGTGTTGAAGCCAGGTGACTCCCAGGACTTTGGGGTCTGTTTGGCAGGTGTTGAGAGCGAAGGCGTGTTGTTCTGGTGAATGTCCTGGGCTCAGGGAGACCATGGACCAGTCCGGATGTGGTGCCTCTGTGTCGCCTTTGAGCGGGTCTATACAGACGCCCGTGACTGAACCTTGTCCTATTGAAAGTTCGACATTGGAACGAGGCATGTCAATTTTTTGCATTTGATAATCCGCCTCTTCTGGCGGGCAGTACTTACCACCTTTGCAGAAGTGCCGATTACCCGCAAATGCGAAAGGGAGCCCTTTGCCATGGTAGCATGAGCAGTGCCCCAATGTGCAACTAGGGTTGGTTGATATTGTTGGACAAGTTTTGAAGCAACCAATCTTGTCCAGGAGGACAATGTTCAGTTGCTTGTGGTCTGGCGACCATTCTTGAGGGATCAATACTTTGTACAACTTCACCCTGCATGTGATGAACTCGATTTTGACGTGAGGTGCGGCTTGGTATGACACAATAGTGGTCCCAATCTGGATTAGAGTGCCATGGATGGTATGTTCCCCTTCCTCTTCTCCAATCTTGTCGCACAGGAAATGCCCAAAGGTAGAGGCGAAGCCTGGCAATTCAATTTTGCCTGGGACGATTATCGCGCAAGCACCTTTTTGCATGTTGGTCTGTTCCAGCTTGAGTGCTTTATCTTGTGTCCTGAGGAGGGCGACGAAGTCCCCCTTGTCTTTTGGTTTCAGTATCCTGCTGGTAGCCTCGGCCTCAGTGATAATTGCTGTGGACCAAAGAGAGGCTCTGAGTTTGATTTTGTCTGTGGGGAATTGACCCGAGTTTCCCGAGAACCCTGTTTTTGTTCTTTCTAAAACTTTCCCACAGTTGAAATCTTGCGCTTGTCTGAAGGTGAGCATTTTTACAGGTGGTCTTGAGCTTTTTGCATGATCGACCAATTTCTTCCACTTGTTTGCGTCTCCTGTGAGGTTGAGGACCGCTTCCAGTTTTCTGCGCCCAATGTTTTTCCAGGCTTGGTTGAAAACATCCTCGATGCTTTCATCAGGAACACCGAAATCTTTCATCAGCTCTTTGATGCCTTTTGTGGTGAAACCATCTTGTACTGGGTCGCCCCCGGCACCGTAAACTTTTTCTATAATGACAATGGTGGTTGCGACTCCCTTGTGGATTGGGATGACCTTCATCCAGTCCAGGATTTGCATTGTCGGTTGGATGGTAACTACCCTGGCTCCTGGGGGGACTTGGATTTGATTTCTCTGGCAAAGATCGAAGAGGGTTTGCCCAGGACAGATGGCAACCCGGGTTTGCCTGTCAAGAGTCCTATTGTCCTGGCTGATAATCTTGACAACGACGGTCATGGGGTTGGTCTGTCCGACCCGGAAGTCGCTGAAGAGATCTTGAAGCCGCCTAGGAACACTGAGGATCCGGGGCCAGACCCTTGGCACGGCGAATATCTGAATGTCGAATTGGTCAAGGAGCCTGGCGGGGAAGTTGGGGATGAGTGGATGAACAATGAAGTTCTCTCCACTAATGGCAATTTCAGCATCAAGCACTTCTTGAATTTTGGCGCCTGTAGGAACACTGGTGGCCTGGACTTGTCTTGTCCCTTGGGGAGAGTCGTACATATACCTGCTGAGTGGACTGATGGACCAGATTTTGATTTTGGCATCCCTGAATGCGAAGCCTTGGGTTGGCAGTTCCCTTGGGGAGTTGATATGATATACAAGCCGATCCATTTGTTGGAATTCTGTGAGGGTTGGGTGGAATGATTTGTTGATGTGAAGGTTGAGGTGGATTTTTCCCTCAGGAAAGGCAAGGTACATTTTACCAGCAGCTGTAGTCATAACTTTGGACGGAACCTGGGATAGTATCGTTTTGTTTTGGCAAGGGAAGCTGGCGAGAATTTCGGCTCCAAGCGTGTCTTGAGCGATGCCGGAAGGGAGACCTGAGGCAATGACTGCAGGCACTTGTTGAAGAGTGATGGCATATTCCCAGGCCTTAAGATTTGCCGGTAGGATAGGGATGCGGTATGTACCCCTGTTCTGAGGGGCCTGAATATTGATGTACATTGTGTTGGCTGGTGAGTTGGATCTGATGTGTGTGCCAGTGTTGGAATAGAGGTCCCCGAGTGGGTGCAGCGCCCTGATCTCCCAGGATTTCAGGAGGGCGTACTCTGCCAATGCCACTAAAGACAAGTTGGGAACACCCTCTGTGATGACATAGGTGAACTTGTCACCGATGGTGGCATCAATGGTTTTTGTGGTAGTATTTCGGAGGTACTGTGCTCTTTCGGCTGATGACGCGTGCCAGCCTTTCTGGGCAGCCTTGAGGCAACTTATTGCGAACGTAGCTTGGACGCAATCACAACTGTTTCCACATGCTACGGAGAAGATGCCGTAGTCGTGGTGAGGTGTGTTAGTTGGCTTCATAGCGAAGACATCCCTGAGTATGGCTTCTGGCAACTTGATGTGGTACGTTTTACCCTCGACCCTTGTGAGTGTGAGATTCATGATGAGGCCTT
>CALGTP010000687.1 GCA_937902105.1 uncultured Actinomycetes bacterium | reverse complement strand
CGGAGCCCTTTCGTGGGGTGACGGCGTGCCTTTTGCATAATGAGCCTACGAGTTACTTTCACTGGCGAGGTTAATCACGTTGACGTGAGCAGCCGGAGCGAAAGCGAGTCTGAATAGGGCGCTTAGTCAGTGGGAGTAGACGCGAAACTTTGTGATCTACCCATGAGCAGGTTGAAGCTCCGATAACACGGAGTGGAGGACCGAACCAGTTTACGTTGAAAAGTATTTGGATGACTTGTGGGTAGGGGTGAAAGGCCAATCAAACTGAGAAATAGCTCGTACTCCCCGAAATGTTTTTAGGAACAGCCTCGGGGTCAAGTTTTAAGCAGGTAAAGCTACCGATAGGACTAGGGGGAGTCAAATCCTACCAAATCCTGACGAACTCTGAATGGCTTAAAATATACCCGGGAGTGAGGGTTGGGGTGCTAAGGTCCCAATCCGAGAGGGAAAGAACCCAGACCAACAGCTAAGGTCCCAAAATTTTTACTAAGTTGAACTAAGGAAGTCTGATTGCAGTGACAGCCAGGATGTTAGCTTGGAAGCAGCTATTCATTTAAAGAGTGCGTAACAGCTCACTGGTCGAGCGAGGCGGGCATCGATAATAAACGGGCATCAAGTAAAATACCGAAGCTTTGGATTATATTTATATACTGGTAGGGGAGCATTCTGATGGCGGTGAAGGTTGAGCGACGAGCTTGGCTGGAGCGATCAGAAAAGCAAATGTAGGCATGAGTAACGATAATGAGGGCGAGAAACCCTCACGCCGAAAGACTAAGGTTTCCTCAGCTATGCTAATCAACTGAGGGTTAGTCGGGGGCTAAGGGTCTAGCGAAGGCGACAACCTAATGCACAACAGGTTAATATTCCTGTACTTACTTATAGGGCAAATAGATGACGGAGATTACAGGTTACCAGATACTGACGGAATAGTGTCTTTGAGAGGCGGCAGCAATGCCAAAACGAGTGTAGTGAGTAAACTTCCAAGAAAAGTCTAGGCGTGTATAACTAATAAGTAACCCGTACCGTAAACCGACACAGGTGGTCGAGAAGAATATTCTAAGGCGCTCGAGTGAATCACGGCTAAGGAACTCGGCAAATTAACCCTGTAACTTCGGGATAAAGGGAGCCACGAGCAATCGTGGCCGCAGAGAAATGGCCCAGGCGACTGTTTAACAAAAACACATGGCTTTGCAAAATCGAAAGATGACGTATAAGGCCTGACACCTGC
>CALGTP010000686.1 GCA_937902105.1 uncultured Actinomycetes bacterium | reverse complement strand
CCACGAAAAGCATAAATGGACTGATCAGTATCGCCAACGACACAGACATTGTGATGACGCGCCGCAAGCTGAAGCACGATTTCGTTTTGCGCGATATTCGTATCTTGATATTCGTCCACCAAAATATATTTAAATCGTTCTTGGAAGGAAGCTAATACATCTGGGTGCAGACGAAATAGTCGCACAACATTCACTAGCAGATCATCAAGGTCCATTGCTCCCGCTTTTAGGAGGCGTTCTTGATACTCGCGATAAATCTCTGAATGTTTGCGATCAAAAATATGTGCTGCTTGATTGGCGGCGTCACCTGGGGACAAAAGTTCATTTTTCCATTTAGAGATGACGGCGTGTACACCTCGAGGCGTGAAACGTTTTGTGTCTAGTCCCTGATCGCGAATCACATAGCCAGTCAGTCGCTGAGCATCGGCTTGATCGTAGATACTGAAATTCTTTGGATACCCAATGCGTTCGGCGTGGATTCGCAGCATCCGCACACAAGCCGAGTGAAAAGTTGAGACCCACATCGATTTAGCAACAGGTCCAATCAAGGACTCGACTCGATGCTTCATCTCGCCAGCGGCCTTATTGGTGAAAGTGATCGCCAAAATGCTCATTGGGCTGACCCCATGATTGGAAATGAGATGGGCGATGCGATGAGTAAGTACCCGCGTCTTGCCACTACCAGCGCCAGCCACGACGAGCAACGGGCCATCAACATGCTCGGCGGCCTCACGCTGCATCGGGTTTAACCCATCGAGTGAGATCGGCTCAATACGAGTGTTTCTGTAACGAGCTGCGTAGGGCGTCGATTCAGCATCAACTGCAGGCACCGGAGAGGACCCAAACAAATTATCGTCATCAAAGGAGGGGTTCGCATCAGCCATGGGATCACCATTCTAGAGAACGGGTGTTCTATAGATGCGCCCATGAGGGGACAAAAAAATCTGGTGGGGGCGAATCGCACTCGGCAAATCGCCCCCACCAGACCTCATTCAAAGCGGGCGGAAATGATGAACTAACTCTGTTTACTCACCGACTGAATGGTCATCGGCAGATTTAATGCCGTTGACCATGTCAGTGATGTGTGCTGTGATGTCGGCGGTGGCCTGAGCCACTAATGCGTCAATCACCGATTGAACTGACTTGCCGTTGGCTTCTGCGACCTCGGCAATCGTCTGACCACTTTTAACTGCGGCCTGCAACTCGGTTGTGGTGATGCCGATGGCTTCGGCGGCGGCGGCACGCATCTCCTGGCGACGCTCACTCTTTGGGCCTCCCCGACCCTGATGCCCGTCATCACTCTGATGATCTTGTCCACCAGCGGGACGAGCTGCTTCAAGTGCGGTGACAATCGCCTCAACCTGAGATGACGTCAGCGTGCCAGCATCAACCAAGGTCTGCAAACGAGTTGCCAACATTGCTGAGCGCTCGGGACGAACTCCATTGGCTACCGGAGGGGTTGTCGGCTTAGTTGACAACGCTGTCACAACTGCCTCAACTTCTGAGGCGTCGAGAGTGCCAGCATCAACCAAGGTCTGCAACGCTTCTCGCAACTTGGCCTGGCGGGATGCTGGATCCATCTTGGCACCATCATGTCCGCGCCAACCGCGGTTGCCATCGGATTCGTTATTGGTGTCAACGCTGCTAGAAATTGTTGACCCTGATGCGCTCGAAGCCGAGGCTCCACCAGAAACATTCATCAACAATCCAGCACCAGCACCGATCAACAAGCCTGTGGTCACACCGATCACCGCAAATTTCTTCGTCTTAGGTTTTGTATCTTTCGTTTCCATTATCTGTTTCCTTTGTTCTTGGACACCAATTGGTGTGAGTACAGACTGCAACTCCTAGGTGAGAAGTAAATATCATCAAGGTAAGAGCAATGTGAGAGTTTTGCCCCCCTCCATGGCGATCAAAAACCCTATTCAACGTGCTTTTCAGCTGTGGGCAAGAAAAACCCAATCTCGGCTCCCCCACCCTCTCGATTGCGTGCGAAGACATCGCCACCATGACTCCGAGCAACATCGGCGACAATGGCCAAACCGAGTCCAGAGCCGGGCAATGTGCGTGAGGCCACAGCACGGTGAAAGCGTTCAAAGATCAAATTTAATTCTGACTCAGGAATACCTGGACCACGATCACTCACAATGACCTCACCACCCGAAATCGACACCTCAATGTCATTGTTACCCGTATCAAATTTCACTGCGTTATCCAGGAGATTTGAAATTGCCCGATCAACAAGATGACGACGAGCCACAACAATTGATGTGTCACCAGTGACCACAATGTTGCGGCCACTTCGTCTTGCTGCACGTGCAGCGACAGCCGTAACCAAACCTTTTATCTCGATTGGTTGTGCGAGTTCATCCGTGTGACGATCAACAGCGAGGGTGACTACCTCTTCAACAAGTGCAGCCAACTCCGCGGTATCACGATCAATATCAAGCAGGATCTGTTGACGTGCCTCAGAATCAATATTGGGGTGACGTTTCAAGACATCAAGATTGGTCCGCAAACTGGTGAGCGGAGTTCGTAACTCATGACCGGCGTCCTCGACAAGGCGTTGTTGCTGTTCTTTGGAACGTGCCAAAGCAGCCAACATCTCTTTGAAACTGCGACCCAACCGAGCCGCTTCATCTCGACCAGAGAGTGGAGTGTCAATATCTAGTTCGCCAGTCGCTGCCACATGTTCTGCGGCGACGGATAATTTGCGCAAACGAGAAGTAATTCCAACGGACAACACCCAACCAATGAGCGCGGCCAACGAAGCAACCATGCTCCCAAGCAAGATTGATCGCGTTTTCAAATCACTAAGCACGTTATTCACCTCGGTGAGGTCGCGTCCCAACTCAACAATGCCGAGTTCAACTCGCACGGCACGCACCCGAAAAATATCCCCCTGCGCGCTCTTCAGATTCGCCCATCTTGTAACAGGTTCTCCCGTTGGGCCATCGTTGACCTCCATCGCTGGCAATAGAACACCCTTCGTACCGGCAAGCACCACACCATCAAGATCGGTGACCTGGACGACGAACTGCTCAATACCTAATGGGCGTTCAGGAATATTGATGACCACTCCTCCACCGGGTCGATTCGGTCGATTATTGGTAGTTCGATCAAGAAATCTTTCAGTTGCCTGAATCAGGGACCGATCAATTTCGGTCATCAAACGCGACTCGGTGGTTTGATACGACACAACTCCCACGACGGTGGTCGCGAGACCAACAAAGAGAACCAAAATCAGCATCAACTTCCAACGCAAACTCATCAGTTGCTGACCCTCGCCGTGTAGCCCACACCGCGTACGGTGTGAATGAGTTGTTTGCGACCAGCAGCATCAAGTTTGCGACGGATGTAGCCGATATACACTGCCAGATTCTTTGACTCAGGACCAAAATCGTAACCCCAAATTCTGTCGTAGATCATGGAGTGATCCAAGACGATCCCACTATTGCGCACTAGGAGTTCCAACAACTCAAACTCGGTCTTGGACAATTCAATTTCATTGTCACCACGAAAAACGCGCCGTGCCGCGACGTCAATACGCAGATCATCAAGTGTGAGAATCTCAGCCTGATCGAGATCATCATCAGAGTCATAGCGCCGTAATAGAACCCGCAGACGAGCCAAAAGTTCGTCTAAAGCAAAAGGCTTCGGTAGATAATCATCAGCACCAGCATCAAGTCCTGCTACACGGTCACTTGTCTCGGTGCGCGCTGTCAACATCAAAATCGGTACCCGATTCTTCTCGGCTCGCAAAACTCGACAGACAGTCATGCCATCAATCACTGGCATCATCAGATCAAGAATCAGCACATCTGGAGTTTCGGCATTCACTGCTTCCAATGCCTTAGCTCCATCATTAACTGCCGTCACGGCATAACCCTCAAGGTTCAAGGCACGCACAAGGGCTTCACGAATCGCCCGATCGTCATCGGCGATCAAAACTTGGTGCTTTAAAGTTTCGGCATTCATCTGATAAGTCTGCCTTCCGAACGGTAAGAGAACGGTGAGAAACAAAGATTTACTGGCTAGCGAGATAGCATGAGGATGTGCTACCGAATCAGTTGAGGGCGGCGACCCATCTGCTGGTTGTCATAAGTGCTGCCTGTCTGATTGGAGCCATTTCCGGCCTGACTTCGTGGGCTTTATTTGAAGCCCTTGACCACGCCACCACTCTTCGGCTTGATCACACTTGGCTGGTCTGGTTGCTTCCAGTCGCCGCGTTGACCTTGGGCTCGGCTTATCACTACTTCGGTGGCGCTGCCAATGGGAGAACATCATTAGTCATCGAACAATCATTACCCCCGCGTGATGCCGCGCCAGCACAACAGGTTCCAGAGGTTCCCTACCGCATGGCGCCATTTATTTTTGTGGCTACATTCATGGCCCAACTCACAGGTGCGTCAGTTGGTCGTGAAGGAGCAGCGATACAGATCAGTGGCTCAGTTACCAGTTTTGTCACCAAACCGTTTCGCCTCAAACCATCTGATATGCGCTTGATGTTGATTGCTGCTATCGCTGGTGCCTTCGGCGGTGCTTTCGGAGTACCGATGGCTGGCGCGATTTTCGGTTTAGAGGTGCAACAAACTGGACGTTTACGTTATGAGGGTTTAGCCCCCGCGTTAGCAGCCTCAATCACCGCTGACTTCATCGTTGAGGGACTTGGCCAACATACCCCAACCATCAACATCCCCGTTGACATTGATTGGTCCATCGCCCTGCGTTTAGTCGTCGTTGGTATCGCCGCTGGTCTGGTGTCACGATTTTTTATTCTCGCGCTTTACACCACGAAACGGGTGATGAGCGATCTTGTGTCTTGGGTGCCAGCACGACCTCTCGTTGGCGCACTAGCCACGCTGGCTTTGATGTTGCTCTGTGGGCGAGAGTACCTCGGATTGTCATTGCCACTCGTGAATAATGCACTTGAGGGTATCGCCGCTGACTGGTGGGATCCCGTTCTCAAACTTTTATTCACCGCTATCGCTTTGGGTTGTTCAATGCCGGGCGGAGAAGTCACGCCTCTTTTTGTCATCGGAGCGACTCTTGGTTCCACACTCGCTGGTCCCCTGAATCTTCCAGTGGCTTTGGTGGCGGGGGCCTCATTAGCGGCAGTCTTCGGGGCAGCGGCTAATACCCCAATCGCCTGCGCTGTCTTAGCAGTTGAATTGTTCGGATCACCAATGGCCGTGCCTGCCGGCATTGTCTGCATCGTGGCCTACGCCCTATCTCCGCGCCGAGGCATCTATCAAGGCCAGCGCCACGGTTCTACGAAAGACCTCCGGGCCAGCGCAGAACAACCACATCGCTCATAAATGCTGGCGGGTTTTTCTCTAGCCACGCCGCTACTTCTTGATTGCGACTAGCGGGCAAACACAATCGTCGTCGCGCAGAGACCGCCAGGGATATTGGATCCTCAGCATGCTGTGACATCGGCGGTCGTGGCACCACGAACACTTCGGGTTCAATACCCAAACCTCTGATCACAGTAATTGCGTCTTGTGCCGTTGGCCCGAGTGGTCGATCTAGATTCCAAAAATGTTTCCATCCCTCATTCCACGCGGAGAGTGGATGACGTTGAGGTAGAACAACGACAACACCGAGTCGTGCCATCGCAGTGAGAGCGACTATGAACGGCTCCAGATCGGACACGTTAAAGAAAACGTGATGGCAGACCACAACATCACAGGGTTGTACGGGTTGATCGGATTTTGTGGCAGCAATCACGATATCGGGGAAGCGTCCGTGGATCTCCGTGAACGAGACTCCTGCTTCGTCTGCAGCCTGCTGGAAACGCGCCAACATCGCTGGGTTTTCATCAACACCCACGATGTGTTTCGCGCGTGGCGCAAGTGGTAACGACGATCGTCCGCCACCACAACCGATGTCCATCACGCTGCCGCCTTCTAACGGTAGAAGTTCGCGGGCGAGTTCAAAGATCGGACTCGTTGGATCAAGGGTTTCATCGACGGCGAAAGTTTTAGGATCGTGCGCCCACGGCGGAACCTCAGCCTGCGCAATGATCTCCTCGGGGATCGCCCATGACAGCAACTGTTCAGACCAATGTTGCCCCGCTTCAGTAAAAGTCATGGAGTCCCACAATCAGATTCGATTATCGATCACCTGAATCGGCATCTCCCGTGGACCACGAATTTGACCCACACTCCACACCACATCATCTTCAGTACCGGCGATTTCAAAGGAGGGGAAACGAGCAATGAACTCTTGTATCGCCACCGTGAGTTCGAGTCGCGCCAAGTTTGATCCGAGGCAACGATGGATTCCTAAACCGAATGCGGCATGACGATTCTCTGCTCGATCAATGATTACCTTGTCGGCATCCGGGAAAACCAAAGGATCAAGATTGGCTGCCGGAAAGGGCAACAGAACCCACTCATCAACTTTCATCGGGCATCCGTGGAAGTCGTGATCTTTAGCTACAAGGCGAGCCATCGTCACGGGTGCATAGACCCGCAAGAACTCTTCAACTGCAGTTGGGATGAGAGATGGATCGGCCACTAAACGCGCTAAGTCTTCAGGGTTATTAGCGAGATGCCACAGACTTGAACCGATGGCACTCCATGTGGTGTCGATACCAGCGATCAATAACAAGATGATTGAGCCACCGACATGCTCAACTGACAACTTCGATCCGAAGAGTTCAACACTCATTAAGTACGAGGTGAGATCATCACGTGGATTGGCGTAATGATCTTCAATTTGGGCAATGACGTATTGAGTCAATCGCTCAAATTTTTCTATGCGAATTTCTGGTTCGTCATCAATGCCCTCTAAGACATTGTGAACAAACTCGAGGAAGAGTTCTTCATCCTTCAGCGGAAAACCCAACATCCGCGCAATGACATTAACGGGAATGCGCTTTGCATAATCAGCCGCCGCATCAATCGGTTTTCCTTGTGCAACATTGTCCATCATTGCGTCCAGCAGGCCATTGCAGAGTTTGCGAATTTCGGGTTCCCATGGCTCAATCTTTTTAGGAGCGAACGGCGGCAACAAAAGTTTGCGGGCTTCAATGTGAAACGGCGGATCACTAGTAATCGGAGGTGCTCCACCGATGGGAGCAGGTTCAAGTGGAAGGCTTTTTTCTACGACGACACCGCGACTCGTAAAATTTTCAGTGTCGTAGGCGATTTCGCGAACGTACTCATGCGTAGTTGGTAACCAGGTACCGCCGTAACGCTCAGAGTGAGCGACCGGACAAGTACCGCGAAGCTCAGCCCAGATCGCGTGCGCGTTGCGGTTGTATTGCGGATCGGCGTGATCAAAGTCAGTTGCCCAATCGGCAACAGATGCGAAATCTTCAGTTGAAGTCATGAGGGGATCAGACAATCATTCTGAAATTGTGATGGCGAATTCGGGACAATTCGCCAATGCCAAACGAGCGCGGTCTTCAAGTTCGGGGGCGACAGAGCCGTCACCAATCACCACGGCGTTGCCGTAATCATCAACATCAAATAGTTCGGGGGCCAGGGCATAGCATCGATTATGTCCCTGGCATTTTTCGGCATCTACATGAATTTTCATGAAGATCACGATACCCGATACCGCCATAGAGTTGAATTTATACCGTGAGTCGAACGTCATCTCCTATTGCGATTCTGCTGCCCCCCTCCGAGGGCAAGGCTGAGGGTGGGGATACCCCCAAATGGAGGACGTCCACGGGTGACTTTGGCAAAGCCCTTGGCAAATACCGTTCTCAGATCGTGATTGCCCTTGAAGAACTTGGTGGCGGGGATACCAAGTTGCTTGGTGTCGGGGGCAAACATTTGGCGCGTGCTCAGGAAATGAACACTTCAATCGCTGGTGCTCCAACAATGGCGGCCCATCAGCGCTACACCGGTGTCGTTTGGGATCACATGTCGCCCTCAACGATGAGCGCCAAGGTTCATACCCGAGCAACCCAATCAATCATCGTTTTTTCTGGGCTACTTGGTCTGGTGGGGTTTGACGATCAGATACCCGATTACAAATTGAAAATGGGTGCGTCGTTTGCCCCTATCGGAAAGTTGTCCACGTGGTGGCGCGAACCTTTGTCGAAGGCTTTGAACGCACGGCTTGCTGGTCATCATGTGATTGATTTGCTCCCTAACGAACACCGCGCCGCATGGACACCGACACCTGACACATACGCAAGCCTGAGTTCGGTGACCTTTGTTGAGAAGTCAGGCAAGATTGCCGGTCACGACGCCAAAGCAGCGAAAGGTTTATTGGCGCGCTACTTGCTTGAATCAACTGGCTCACCTCATGCTGCACTTGAAGATTGGGAGCATCAGCGCTTCACGCTGACTTACTAGTTGCTTGTGTACGAGTTGTTACGCACAGCACTCAGCACGATTTCGTACACAGCATGAAGAGCCCGCACGGCACGCACGTAGTACGCCACTAATCGACATCAGCTGGTCGGAATGAGAGGATTCGAACCTCCGACCCCCTGCTCCCAAAGCAGGTGCGCTACCAAGCTGCGCCACATTCCGTAA
>CALGTP010000685.1 GCA_937902105.1 uncultured Actinomycetes bacterium | reverse complement strand
TAGTGTGCTATTAATTGTGGTGGGGGCTTGCCTCATCCAGAACCACCAGTAAGGTCAATGATGAGGAAGGGGTGCAGTGCAAAGCGTGGTCAGCAATGTTTGGCTATTGCAAAGTAAGAGGTGGTGTGGACCCGGAGCTTGCACACCCTAAGTGGAATTCTTTCAAGGGTGCAATAGATGAATCCCTCTTGAGAATTCCTGTTATGCATTTAGTGGATAGAAATCGCGTATGAAAACAACCTCGAGTTTCAAGATGAGTACTTACATTGTGATTGATCAAACTCAGTAGCTAGCTTTGCTACTCTACCAGACAAGGTCATGAAATTGACAATTATCTGTAACTTCAATCATGGAAGTTTTGCATCAGGAGACCGGCTTTATACCAAAAAGGAGGTCTTCGGAGCATTCTTGGATCGTAAGCCCGATGAATACTTCGAGGACCTTTCAGAATCCATATCGCTGGACAGGGATGAGCCTGTCATACCGGATGCTGGAAAGTCTTATTGCCATGATTTTAAGACTTCTCGTGCAATCAAGAACCGCCTTGAATTCGTTTCTTGGTAGCACTTCACCTTTGGTAAACCGCTCGGCTCAAACAGAGGCGTATTTTAATTAATTTCAGTTGTGCTTTTGTTTGAGAATCTATTTTGTCTGGCGATTCCAAATTCAAAGGGGGAGATACTCTGTAAAACTGCCAACACAGGCTTTGCGAAGTATATTAAAACGTGTGTGTGTGTGTGTTGCTTGTGTGTTTGATTACCTGTCAGTGAGCTCTGTGGTCACATTCAATTCTTGGAGTAAACTGTTAGATGCTGCTCGCCAGGGTTTTGAATTTGCATAGCTCGATAATATTAAAGTCATTTAACAATTTATGTCTCCTCATCTTGTCTGTGTTACAATACAATACAATGTTCGAGACTCTGCTTCGCACATCGTCCAATATCAATATTCATTCATCGTTTGGGTAAGCCAGACCGATGGATATCGGTTGTTCAGATCATTCATTACACAAGTGTTTGCTGTTCAGCATGAAACTACAACTTGTCAAAAACACACAACTATAATTATGTTTTAATGTCAAGGTTATCGTTTTAGGCTACTGCAAGTAAAGATTAAGGTTAAGAACAAGGGGTGGTTTCGCATGAATGCAGCGTTCAGAATCCTAGTCCAGGAATGGACTATTAACCAGGAGGCCGGGGTAGCTTTGCTGGAGCATATGGAGTCTCAGGTCAAACTTCAGCAGCCTCAGTTCCTGTATTATCTGTAGTCTTGTTCGTCATCAGGTGATGGAGTGATTAGTTTATATTCGTCAGTCACAATCCTCATCAATTATTAATCAAATTAAACACAGTTTGATTTCAAGAGCCTTGACAATGCACGAAAACGAACACTAGTGAAACCAGTCTAAACAGTGACCCTAGTCAAAACTGCTTTCGGAAGCTGGCCGAATCTAGAATAAGGATGGTGCTGGTAACCCAGACGACATTGTTCCGGTAGATCCAGATGCTGTTCACGAAGATGAGGATGCTGATGATGCTGTTCACGAAGATGGGGCTGCTGATGATGCTGCCAGCAGACCCCACACGAAGGCCGAGCTCTACAAGGCATACAGCGGCAAAGGGCCTATCCGTATGTTCGCAGATTTTGTTCAGGATGACAGTTTGCGAGATGATGCAATTATTATCGATGAGATCACAAGGCCTTTGGAGTCTGAGCACAATTCAGATTTGGAGCAACAGTCAGAAAGCACAACTAAACAGTTGGAGTGGTATTGCAACAGGTGCTTGGGTGGGCAGGACTCGTGGTGGGGAGTCGTCGCTGAAATCTTGTGCAAGCGCCATGACAAAGATTTATTTCGCCGGCTAAGACTGGCACCTCCTTGCAACCCACCCGTGCCCTTTGATGCGCCTTACATTCAGGATGACATTCGCACTCTTGAAAAAGCCATTGTTTTTAGCAATGCGTTGGCATCTCGATATGTCTGGTCACAAATGCTGTTCCGCTATACCTTGCCGCATGGAATTGCGTTCTTGCTATCACGATCGGCACAGCGACGCAAGGATGGGATGATCTTGCTGAAACAAATGGTCGAAGCAGTTGTGCATGCCCAGGACAAGCCAAGCCAATCAAAAGATCTCCAAGAGATCTTGGCAGACATTGGCTGGGCTGACGAATCGCTGCCAATCGAAATTATGGCGTTATTGATGCAGTCGGATTATGATCCTTCGTGCATGGAGCTTCGCCGCCTAGCGATGCGCTACTATTCTGGCAGTAGCACTACCGCACATGTGTTGGAAAGGTGCTTCGCGCATCTTACAGATGTCTTCGCCCGCCATTCGAAGAACAAGAAAGGCAGTCCTTTTGCAGTCTGGTTTTACGCATCTTGCTCGCCGTACACTCGGAAAGAAAACAGTGGTATGGAACAAAGCTTGCCGACCAAATCTGAGTGGTCCAAGTGTATGCCACTGCTGTGCAAAGGCTCTAAAAGCATCGAAGCAAAGTTGTTCAACCATTCTTTCAAGCCGAGCTCTACACCTTTGCCATCTGTGCACTTCCCTGTATCATCGACTGCAATTCGCAAAAAGAAATGGCGCACTTGTGGCCCCAATGGTCACTACAACTCTGTAGCTGCGATGGCTTATTTGCTCCATGATGCACCCTCGGACTTTGCAAACGTAGATATGGCATGGGCGGGCTGATAGCTCAGTTGTTATAATTATTAGATTTAGCCGACTACCACAAGATAAGCTGATCTCGAGTTTAACTCATAGCAGCTGTTTGGTTCTGGCTTACCTAAGGTTGCTTGCTTGCCGGAGGTCGTTACTATTACCACAAGTCTCACAAACAATACTTCCTTTCACTTGGCTTCAGGAAGTGGACAGCGCTTGGCAGCAGGGCACGTCTGTACTCAATCGATGGCGAAGACCTTCAAATGACATTTATGTTTAACAGTTTTAGCACTTGCGTCAAACTAGTGACACTTCAAGACTTAAATTAAAGTGTCACTAATGGAACTTGATTTTAGCACTAAGGAATTCTTGACTGTCGACCCGTGGTCACAGAACCACCCAGACTTCTTGATGAACTTTGACATTTCGGAAGATTGTGAATGGCAGCATGTGAAAGTGCAACCTTTGCCACCAGCTTGTTTGGATGTGAAGAGCGGAAAGGATGTTGGTTCACTGATGCGAATCACCAGCTATCAACCTGTCTTGAGGTCTGGACTTTGGGAGGGATTGTGGCTCACTGCGAAAAACGCGAGAATGCTGTGCCTGTCCTATCAGACTCCCTTGCCAGCTAAAGGGATGGGGTCAGGCAAATCAAAACAGATAGTCAAAATTGACTATGCCCTCAGCTTGGTGACACACTTTCACGCTGCAGAGAGTGACCAGGAGAAATTGCGCATGGTTAATGCTATCATGAATCGCCGTGGTGGTGGCCTCGATCTGGATCTCAGTGTGTTGTCGACTGTAGCGGCTTTAGATCCAGAGAATGCTGAAGCATTCAAGGATGTCTCCAAGAAAGCTTTCCAGGACTTTACACAGGAGATCTTCAAGCGAGGGAGAGAGAGCCAAAAGAAAGATGACATTGAACAGCAAGCAAAGGAACACATGGACAAACTGGAAAAGCTTAAGGCGGTCAAGGCTAGTGCAGAGTCTACAAGATTGTGGGGTCTCACGCCGAACGATTTGAAACTGTTACTTCCTGGAGAGGGCGCTATTTCTGGAGTATTTGCTGCAACCTACCATCCCATTCTTGGCCACTTCAGGGTCATTTATCCAGTGGAGGGCAACGTGCTTAGCTGCAGCTGTGGCTGTCGCTTCAACAACATCAACAACAATATCAACAACAACACCACCAACAGCGACAACAACGACGACAACAAGAATAACGATGACAGCGAAAAAACAACGATAACAACAACCTGAGAATTCGGAAAACAACTAAGGACAGCAATGCAATAATAACAACAAAGAAGACAGTGGCAATACGAACGATTATTAATAACGGCCATGACTAAAATTAGGAGGACAATCACCTCACACACACAAGCACAAACAAACAGTACAGCGGCAACTAACAAACAATACAATGCAACACCAGTTTATGATAATATGAATGTCAGCTCACGTAGTTCGAGTTGTAGTGTCGGTTTCAGTGTTACTTAGCTGTTGTTGTAATGACATAGTTGATTTGCAAGTTCAGT
>CALGTP010000684.1 GCA_937902105.1 uncultured Actinomycetes bacterium | reverse complement strand
CAGGTCTGTGATGCCCTTAGATGTTCTGGGCCGCACGCGCGCTACACTGATGCATTCAACGAGTCTATCACCTTGACCGAGAGGTCCGGGTAATCTTTTGAAATTGCATCGTGATGGGGATAGATTATTGCAACTATTAATCTTCAACGAGGAATACCTAGTAAGCGTGTGTCATCAGCGCACGTTGATTACGTCCCTGCCCTTTGTACACACCGCCCGTCGCTCCTACCGATTGAATGATCCGGTGAGGCCCCCGGAATGGAGTCACTGCGCGGTTTTCCGCAATGAGATTCTGTGAAGCTGTCCAAACCTTATCATTTAGAGGAAGGAGAAGTCGTAACAAGGTTTCCGTAGGTGAACCTGCGGAAGGATCATTACCGGTCTTTCCAACCCACACCCCTGTCGCACCGTTCTACTCGGATTCTGGCTCGCGAGAGCCAGATGCCGCCGGCTCTCTTGCAGAGTTCGGCTGGCCACCGCACCACGCGCTCCGTGTGCTTCATTGCATGCCCCTCCAGTGTGCATTCCTCGCGAATGCACCTCCAATTGACATCCACACAACTCCTGCCGATGGATATCTTGGCTCTCGCAACGATGAAGAACGCAGCGAAATGCGATACGTAGTGCGAATTGCAGAATTCAGTGAATCATCGAACCTTTGAACGCAAATGGCGCTTTCCATTCGGGAAGCATGTCTCTTCGAGTGGCGTCTCCACCCTCCTCGGAGCGAGCCCCTCTCTCACGATTGGGTCTCACTCCGGAGCCGGCCGCCGCGGTGCTTTCAGTAGCACTGCGCCCGCCCAAGGCCTCGTGGACCGCGGCGTGGGCAATTCGCGCCACCGCCGGAGTGCTAACACGGTCTCACGACTGGACATCCTCCGGCGGGCGCGCCCCGCTTGGTCTGCGCGTGCGTGCAGAGCCTCAACCCCTCTGGACCCACCCCAACGTTTATGACCCGCCATCGAATGAGGCAAGATTACCCGCTGAACTTAAGCATATCACTAAGCGGAGGAGAAGAAACTAACCAGGATGCCCCTAGTAATGGCGAATGAAGCGGGCAGAGCTCACGCTGCCAATCTGGAGGCCTCGCGCCCCCCGAATTGTGGTCTAGAAAGGCGTCATCGGCCGCGGCCGCCGCTCAAGTCCCTTGGAACAGGGTATCGGAGAGGGTGAGAATCCCGTACCGTGGCGGCTTGCGGCTGTACGATGCGCCCTTGTCGAGTCGGGTTGCTTGGGATTGCAGCTTGAAGTGGGTGGTAAATTCCATCTAAAGCTAAATACTGGCGAGAGACCGATAGCGAACAAGTACCGTGAGGGAAAGATGCAAAGAACTTTGAAAAGAGAGTTAAAAAGTGCTTGAAATTGTTAAGAGGAAAAACGATTGATGCCAGTGATACCTGAGTCTTTTTAGGAGGTCGCGGCCTCTGCACTGGGGCTCATGTAGGTCAACATCAGTTCGGTCTGCGGGATAGGGTGTTCGTGTTGTTGCGGCTTTCTTCGGAAGGCCGTACACGTCCATTGTACCGTGGGCTGGACTGAGGCACCAAGCGCACGCTCAGCCGGGCTTGCACCTCAGTGTTGTTGCGTCGAGGAATACATGCCACGGCTGTGTACCCTCGGCGCGGCGACATTGGGAATGTAACGCACCCGTGCGCTAGGGATGTTGGCGAAATGGTATCAACCGACCCGTCTTGAAACACGGACCAAGGAGTCTAACACGTATGCGAGCAGCTGGGTGGCAAACCTAGATGCATAATGAAAGTGAAATATGGGTGCGATCCGAAAGGTGCAGCATCGACCGACCAGGATCTTCTGTGAAAGGTTTGAGTAGGAGCATACTTGTTGGGACCCGAAAGATGGTGAACTATGCCTGAGCAGGGTGAAGTCAGAGGAAACTCTGATGGAGGCCCGCAGCGTTACTGACGTGCAAATCGTTCGTCAAACTTGGGTATAGGGGCGAAAGACTAATCGAACCATCTAGTAGCTGG
>CALGTP010000683.1 GCA_937902105.1 uncultured Actinomycetes bacterium | reverse complement strand
GCCGATCTATCTGTGGCCACGAATTGTGGTCAGATTAAAACTGGCGCTCCAGCACGTAGCGACCGAGTTGCCAAGTACAACCAGTTGCTACGTATTGAAGAGCAGTTGGGCGAAACGGCAGCTTTTCGCGGTCGATCAGCCCTCGCCCCACTTGCCTGAACCTCGTGGGTCTTGGCATGACGCCACTTACCGGTCTCAAACGGGCAGAATATAGGGATGTCACGCGGAGATAAAACCACAAGTATTCCGCGAGCTAAAGCACGCGCCAAGAAAACTCCGACAAAGAAGGAGCGATTCAGAATAGCTTCGGCTTCAGATCACACCCGACCTACGCCGCGCTCCGAACGAATCGTTCCCAAAATTCTCGGGCGCATTGCGATTGGCGTCGGCGCCCTAGTGGTCTTGATTTCCTTTGGCAACTCTTTCTTGGTCCTGCCCGCCACATCTTGGTTTGGGCAACGAAGCGAAGTCTCGGGGCGGGAAAAAGAACTGGAGATTATTCGCAAGGCCAATGACGAACTGCAAACCGAAGTTGATCGACTCAAGACAACCGCCGGGGTCCAGGACGCAGCCCGAGATGAATTGGGCTTCATCTTGGCCGGTGAATCGCGCCGACAGATCATTGGCGACAACCGAGCACCAGTTGACCTCCCCAACGGTTGGCCGTACGATCTGATCACCCAAATCGTGACCATCAAGGTTGCCGAGGTGGTCGTTGAGGCTGCTCAGCAGACCCCCTGAAACCCAGCAAACTCGCAGTTCGACAGTAACGGTGAGCGCTTCATAGGAGTAATGTCTGAATTGTTGGGAGCAGTTCTCAGCACTTGTACACAGGGGTTCAATCGTGACTGGTGGCAGCATTCTTGGTAATCGTGTTCTTCGCAAAGAAGATCCAAAGTTTCTTACAACTGGCGGCGAGTACGTCGATGACTTACTGAATGAGTCGCGCCTTGTGGGGGGCCTTCACGTCACGTACGCGCGGTCCTCGGCAGCTCATGCCCGCGTCTTATCAATTGATACCTCAGAAGCAGAATCAATGCCCGGTGTTGTCGCAGTTTTCACAGCCGCTTCGCTCGAGTTGCAGCCTGTACCAGCGGCCTTCAACCCAATGGTGGCGCGCACGCTTCTTGCGAGTGACAAGGTGCGATATGTCGGTGAGCCAATCGTGGCTATCGTCACTGAAACTCGTGAACAAGGTGAAGACGCCGCTGAAGCAATCATCGTTGATTACGACTATCTCGAAGCATTCGTTGACCTTGAAACATCAATGGCGAGTAGCACACATATCTACGAATCTGCTGGAAGCAATGTTGTCTTTGATACAACTGCGCTTGGTATTCCAGAAAACACCGGCGACGCTTACTTTGAAGGTTGCGAAGTCATCGTCAAGGGTCGCTTCATGAATCAGCGCGTTGCACCTTGCCCGTTAGAAGTTCGTGGTGCTGCTGCCGTATGGGGTGACGATGGTCGGCTCACACAATGGCTATCAACTCAGCATGCCCAGGGCTCCGTCGCTCCGATCGCTGCCGCTAATGGTGTCGCCGAGACTCAAGTTCATATTCTCACCCCCGATGTTGGCGGCGGATTTGGAGCGAAAATCGGCGCCTATCCAGAAGAACTCCTTCTCGGTGTGATCGCCAAGAAAGTTGGTCGTGCCGTGAAGTGGCGTGAGACGCGCAGCGAATCAATGGTCGCTCTCGGCCACGGTCGCGCGCAACTGCAGTACATCACTTTGGGTGGAACTAAAGCCGGCAAAGTTACCCACTACCAGTTGTGGGCGATTCAAGATTCCGGTGGATTTGCTGATATGGGTACGATCTTGGCCCCATTCATGACTCGCCCTATGTCAAGTGGCGTGTATGCGATTCCCAATATTGAATGTCGTACAACCTCGGTGATCACCAATACCACTCCTGTTGTGGCTTACCGCGGTGCTGGGCGTCCCGAAGCAACCGCAGCGATTGAACGCGCCATGGATTTATATGCCTTTGAAATCGGCATGGATCCCGCTGAAGTCCGACGGATCAACTTAATCCCCAAGTTCCTTGAGCCACACACCACTGTTGTCGGTCAGACATATGACGTTGGCGATTATGAGACTGCGCTCGACAAGGCATTGCAGGTCGCCGATTACGCCGGTCTGCGCGCCGAGCAGGCCAAGCGTCGTGCTCGCGGCGATGTCAAGCAGTTGGGTATCGGCGTCAGCGTGTACGTCGAAATCACTGGTGGCGTCGGCAACGGCGAATCAGCAAAAGTTGAAGTGCTTGATGATGGTCGCGCCGTGGTCTACACCGGCACATCTCCTCATGGTCAAGGTCACGACACGGCATGGTCGATGCTTGTACAAGAGCAGACTGGCATCCCAATGGACAAGATCGAACTTGTCTGGGGAGACACCGACCTCGTTCCGATCGGTACCGGCACCATGGGCTCACGATCCTTGCAACAGGGTGGAAACGCAGTCTTCGCAGTAGCCGGCGAATTGGTCAATAAGGCCAAGTCAGTCGCCGCGCGCATTCTTGAAGTGAGCGAAGCCGATGTTGTCTTGGATAAAGATCGCGGTGCCTTCCATGTTGTGGGCACACCAGCGGTCGCAAAAACTTGGGCAGATCTCGCCGTCGCTGAAAAATCAACTGGCGGTCTCAACCATGACGATGTCATCAACGTCTCCGGCGCAACTTTCCCCTTTGGGGCACACGTTGCTGTCGTGGAAGTTGACACTGAGACAGGCAAAGTTCGACATATCGCGCACACTGCCTGTGACGATGCTGGCAAAGTTCTCAATCCGCTGCTCCTAGAGGGTCAGATCCACGGTGGCGTGGCTCAGGGAGCTGCTCAAGCACTTCTCGAAGAGGTTATGTACGACGCTGATGCCAACCCCATCACATCCAACTTGGCGGACTACGGCTTTATCTCAGCGGCCGAACTGCCGAGTGTGACTGTCGTGCATATGGAGACCCCCACGCCCATCAACTTGTTGGGAGCCAAAGGCATCGGCGAATCAGGCACTATCGGTTCAACGCCGGCCCTGCAGTCAGCCGTTGTTGATGCTGTCTCACATTTAGGCGTGCGCAATATTGAAATGCCTTGCACCGCAGAGCGCGTCTGGCAAGCAATCCAAGCCGCTCGGTGAGATAAACCAGGGACGAATCATGGCTCACTTGGGAGACTCTCAGAAAATCACTTGTAGGATACAACCTTATGTCTGACTCCCCGATTCTCGCTAGCGGATTGGTTCGCCACTTTGGTTCTGGTGCCAACATTGTCAAAGCAGTAGATGGGGTTGACCTTGAAGTTCGCCAAGGCGAAATCTTTGGTTTCCTTGGACCCAACGGAGCAGGTAAGAGCACAACGGTGCGCATGCTCACAACCTTGCTCAAGCCCACCTCGGGGACTGCCACCGTGGCGGGATACGACGTCGTCAAAAACGCCGACATGGTTCGACGGTCAATCGGTGTGGCGCTCCAAGATGCCGCCATTGATCCATTGATGACTGGTCGCGAACTGTTGGCCTTGCAAGCAGTTCTCTATGGACTGTCTAAAAATGCTGGGAAAAATCGCGGCGAAGAACTACTTGAGCGCGTTGGTCTAACCGAGGCTGCAGACCGCCGCGTCTCGACATATTCAGGTGGCATGCGCCGTCGCCTTGACCTGGCTCTCTCGCTTGTTCACGAACCCACCGTGTTATTTCTTGATGAGCCGACCACAGGCCTTGACCCGATGAGTCGCCTGACCTTATGGGAGGAAGTCAAACGTCTCAATGCTGGTGGAACGACCGTTCTTCTCACTACCCAATATCTTGAAGAAGCCGATCAACTCGCTGATCGAGTGGCAATCATCGATCACGGACGAATTGTTCGCCAAGGTGCGCCGCGTGAACTCAAGGCGATGGTTGGTTCGCCCACTTTAAGTATCAAAGTGGGGATCGATCAGACCGACGAAGCCCGCTCTATCCTGGCGCGCTTTGGAGATTTGCGCACTACATCAGAAGGCACGCTGGGAGTAGGCCTCGCACGCGGTGCCGAAGATGTCGCAACAGTGATCCGCGCACTTGACGAAGCTGGACTCAAGGTTCGCCATCTAGAACTTGATGAACCCAGTTTGGACGATGTCTTCGCCGAAGCAACCGGATATCGCCTCGAAGGCGCTGGCACCGCTGACACTGGTGAGAAAAATTCCGAAGCGGTGGATGCACAAGAAAGCAAAGGCCGGCGCAAACGCCGTAACCGTTCATGAATATCGCTATTACGGATCCGCATTTGATGAAGTCCGGGCGATCATTGCGTTCGTTATTCCAACACAGTTTTGTGCTCACGAAACGCAGTGTGCTCGGTCGTTTACGCCAGCCGGCAATCATCGCTCCTTCTTTTATTTTCCCGTTATTTTTTGCCGCTCTTGGCTCAGCAAGTTTTCACAAGTTGGCCGAGGACCCCTACTTCACCAAAAATATCGCGACATCTTTTTTGAACTATGCCATCGCAGGAGCTGTCCTACAGGGCGTGCTCTTCGCTTCAATTTCAGCTGCCGCCGATTTAGCAATTGACATTGAACAAGGTTTCTTTGAACGCCTTTTGGCCTCACCTATCAGTCGCACCTCAATTGTCTTGGGTCGCCTCGCAGGGAGCATGGTCGTTGCCATGTTTCAAGTGACAATCTTCCTGATGATATTTATCGGCGCTGGAGCGCGCATCAAGAGTGGTCCATTCGGATTCCTCGGACTCGTCATCGGAGGAGCTCTACTCAGCCTCGCGATGAGCGCAATGATGGCAGGCTTAGCCATCAAAAGCGGTAGTTCCGAAGTGGTACAAAGCGCCTTTCCATTGATCTTCGTTTTGATGTTTTTATCTTCGGCGTTTTTTCCGCGTCACTACATGAGTGGCTGGTATCGAACCGTCGCTGACTGGAATCCGATATCGCACATCGTTGAAGGTTTCCAAGGTTTCATCAACCAGGAACTTGATTTCTCACAGTTCGCAAAGGCCTGGCTACTCCCCCTCGCAGTTGCCATCGTCAGTATCTTTTTCGCGTTGCGCTCACTCTCGAAACGACTAGCCGGATCATGAGTTCATCGCCTGTCTTCCCGTCCATAGAAACCGGACTTCACGCGGCCCAACCGATGGAGGTCATCAAGGTTCTTGTGCAGCGTTCGATGATGCGAGTTCGTCGCATGCCTTCGGCATTCATTCCGTCACTGATCATGCCGGTTTTCCAACTCATTGCCTTTAGCGGTGCTTTCGGATTTGCAGTGACAAGTCTCGGGATCAAGAATGCCCTCGATTGGTATGTCCCACTGAATGCTATTCAGGGTGCCAGTTTTGGCGCAGTGGGTGTCAGTTTCGGCCTCATCAACGACATGCAAACTGGCTTCTTTGATCGCATCTTGTTGGCTCCAACTCGTCGCTGGGTGATGGTTGCCGCTCCCCTCGCCGCGGCAATCGTACGGTGTATCGTGCCCGTAGCCTTCGTCATCATCGTCGGATTTCTTGGAGGAATGAATACTCCTGGCGGACTATTGGCACTCGTATGCGTGGCGATCTCGGCAATTGGTATCGGTCTCGTGTCATGTGCCTTCGCTCTGGGATTGACATTTCGTATTCAAAATCTTGGAGCCGCAACGTTGACTCAATTTGGCATCTTCTTCACAATTTTTCTCTCCACATCACAAGTTCCTATTTCGGCGATGACAGGTTGGTTACGTTCTGTGGCGCGGATCAATCCAATGACCAATGTATTGCGTCTTGCGCGACAGGGTTTCCTCGGTGACGTCACTTGGGAAGGTTCCTGGGGCGGATTATTAGCCATCGCCGTCTTGCTCCTGCTCTCTTGCTGGTATGCGATGACGGGCATCAAGAAGTTCGACCAATAACCCGCACAATTCATCAAGACGAACTCTTGCCTATTCCCCTGCAGCGAATACTCTGACATCGTGCGCATTGTCAGTTTGCTTCCCTCGACAACAGAGATTGTTTTTGATCTTGGCTTAGGAGAGCAACTTCTTGGTGTCACCTTTGAATGTAATTTCCCCACCGAGGCTCGTCAAGGTCGAGAAATTGTGGTGGGTGGCATGGACACTAAACACCTCACGCCACTGGAGATTGACGAACTCGTACGCACTCGCCTGGCAGCAGGTGACGAGTTGTACTCCCTTGATGACGCGGCATTGGCACGTTGCAATCCAGACCTCATTTTGAGCCAAGATCTCTGCCGCGTGTGTGCAGTTCCCAGCGGCGAGGTGGACAAAGCCGTTGCCCGACTGAACTGCCAGGCCACGGTTCTACAAATTGATCCCCACACTTTGAATGAGGTGATTGAGTCAGTTCAAACTGTGGCAGATGCCGCTGGCGTCCCCGACCGCGGGCGGACTCTCGTGGAATCGCTACATCAACGATTGAAGAACCTTTCCGAGCGCACCCAACGTCATCTCAATGGGCGCAAACGACCCACAGTTTTTATCCTTGAGTGGGTTGACCCGCCTTTTGTTGGCGGTCATTGGGTACCCGACATTGTGCTGGCCGCTGGCGGCGAGCCGATTTTGTCCCTTGCTGGAGAACGCTCTGTCCCCACGGATTGGGATCAGATTCGCCTCGCCGACCCTGATCACATCATCGTCTCACCTTGTGGATACGGGCTGCCTGGAGCCATCGCCCAAGCACAGGCTGTGCTCGCTCAGATGCCTCAGCGCGCCGCGATTTGGGCCATTGATGCGGACGCCGTCGTTGTTCGACCTGGACCCCGCTTGGTCGATGGAGCGGAGGCCATAGCGGCCGCTTTGTTTGGTTTTGAGGTGGCAGGACTGCCAGCACTTCCCGCCGAGGTCATCGAGCGTCTACGGTAGAGATGTCCGGTGCTTGAGGCTCTCCTCTGATCGGGCAGAATAGGTCGTCCGGTATTTCATCTGCATCGTGCAGATCAGACATCGGCTGTTGAAGGGGATAAAACCGTGCAAATTCAAGTCACCGTGAATGGAAAGAAGCACACCAGCGAGGTTGAACCACGCACACTGCTTGTGCAGTATGTGCGCGAAGTTCTTGAACTCACTGGCACCAACATTGGCTGCGATACTTCTTCCTGTGGAGCCTGCAGTTTGCATATTGACGGTGAAGCAGTCAAGAGTTGCACAGTCCTTGCAGTTCAAGCCGACGGCGCAAATATCACCACCATTGAAGGTATGGCTGCTGCTGACGGAACTCTCCACCCGATGCAACAAGCGTTCATGGAAAACCATGGTCTGCAGTGCGGATATTGCACCCCAGGAATGGTCATGGCAGCCACGAGTTTGCTGAAAGAAATCCCCAACCCAACCGAGGAAGAAGTGCGCATCGGTCTTGAGGGAAACCTCTGTCGTTGCACTGGATACCACAACATTGTCAAGGCCGTTTTGGCCGCAGCAGGCAAGTGAGGAAAACGAAATGATCCCCGCAGCATTTGATTACGTCCGCGCCACTTCGGCCGCCGAAGCTATTTCGCTCATTGGTCAGCATGGTTCGGACGCCAAGTTCCTCGCCGGTGGCCACAGTTTGTTGCCATTGATGAAGTTGCGTTTAGTAGCACCATCAGTACTTGTTGATGTCGGTCGCATCACAGATCTTTCATACATCAAAGATGCCGGAGATCACATCGCGATCGGTGCCATGACGCGCCACATGGATGTCGAGAAATCTGCCGTCTTAGCTCAGCATGTTCCACTCTTGGCCCATGCTGCCGGACATGTTGGAGACCCACAGGTTCGCCATCGTGGCACAATCGGTGGGTCAATTGCCCATGCCGATCCTGCATCTGATCTTCCTGCTACCACTCTTGCGCTGGGGGCAACATACGTCGTGCAAGGCCCCAATGGCACGCGTGAAATCGCAGCCTCAAGTTTCTTTCATGGCTTTTTACAGTCAGATCTTGCTGAAGATGAAATGCTCACCGAAATCCGTGTACCAAAAATGAATGGTGCGGGATGGAGTTTCCAAAAGTTCAATCGTCGTGCTCAAGATTGGGCCATCGTCGGTGTGGCCGCATGGCGTGGCAGTCATGGTTCGGGTGTGGGCTTAGTGAATATGGGTCAGACTCCGATCTTGGCCAGCGCTGTCAGCAAGGCCCTTGCTGGTGGAGCCTCTATCGCTGATGCAGCGGCCCTCGCCGCAGATGACGCTGAACCTTCACCGGATAACAACGCCAGCGTTGAGTACCGCACCCATCTCGCCAAGGTTTTGGTGCGCAGAGCTCTCGAACAAGCCACCGCCTAAGGCCCCAACAGCCGACCCTCAACGGTCGGCGATTTCTGGTCGTTCACCTATGAACAATCTGACCATCAAGAAAACTCGAGCATCGCTGTTGATTGCTTACGGGGCGATATTTCTTTGGTCGTTTCAAACACATGGCTTACCTGTCGCGCGAATGGCGGTCCTGTGTTGGGTAGCAGCAGCTTTCGTGGTCGGCAATATCGGGCAACCGAAACGTAAACAGTTGCAAATGGTTGGTGACCTTACCCTTTATACAGCGATGTGGTTGTCTTACGATTACAGCCGCGGCACAGCCGACTCGTTAGGTTTTCCGTTGCAGGTTGAATTACCTCGCAACATTGACAAATTTCTGTTCATCGGTCATGACCCCAATGTCTGGATTCAAGAACATTTCTGGCATCAACAGATTCGCTGGTACGACGTCCTCGGATCCTTAGTGTATTTCACCCATTTCTTTGTTCCCGTCGCGACCTCGGTCTATCTATGGATTCGCTATCGCGATGAATGGGTGCGCTACATGCGGCGATTTGCCACTGTGTTATTCGCTGGTGTGCTGACTTATATCATCGCACCGACGGTGCCACCTTGGATGGCCGCCAGTAACCAATTTCACTATCAGATTCTCGAGCCCTTGCAACGCACGACTGGACGCGGCTGGAGTTGGCTCGGACTTGAAACTGTCAGCAGTGTGTTATTACGCGGTCAACAATGGTCCAATCCCACTGCCGCTCTACCGTCTTTGCATGCCGCCTTCGCCTTGTTTGTGGTGATCTTCTTTTGGAAAAAATTTCCGCGTGAATGGATGCGTTGGACTGCTCTTTTGTTCCCCCTAGCCATGGCAGTCACCTTGGTGTACTTCGGCGAACACTATGTCACCGATATTTTCGTTGGTTGGGCATATGTCGCTGGTTCATTCTGGTTTTGGAATCGATGGGAGGACAAGAGACCAACCCTTTCTCCGCTAGCCTCGGAGTAACCGAGGTGTCAAAGTGAGTTCCGCCAATCATCACGCAGAGTTTGAATCTCTCAGTCTTGAGGCCATTGCCGATGCTGACCAATATCCCTATTGGCTTGAAGATGCCGATCAGCCAGTACCTCTTCCCACGCTGGTACGCAATGAAACATGCGACTTGTGCATCATCGGCGGTGGCTACACGGGTTTGTGGACAGCCATCATCGCCAAAGAACGCGACCCCGATCGGGACGTACTTCTGATTGATGCTCAACAAGTTGGTGCAGCTGCTAGCGGCCGCAACGGTGGCTTTATGGACGCCTCACTGACTCACGGTATTACTAATGGTCAGGAACGATTTCCGAAGGAACTCAAACTCCTTGAAGAACTCGGTATTGCCAATCTCAATGCGATTGAAGCCGCCATCAAGCACTACAAAATTGATTGCGCCTTTGAGCGCAACGGAGTCATTGAAATTGGGACGACGGCGCATCCCCAGAGTTATCTAGATGAGATGCGCGATGAGTATCTGCAGATCTCCTCACTGGGACAAAAGGTGACGTGGCTGGATCAAGAACAGATGCGCTCAGAGGTCAATTCGCCAACATACACCGGTGGATTGTGGGTCCATGACAGAGCGGCGATTGTCGATCCGGCCCGCCTCGCCTGGGGTCTTAAAGCAGCCGCTCTTTCGTTAGGTGTGCGCATCTATGAGGACACGAAAGCCACATCTATTGAGAATGAAGGGGCCGGCGTTTTAGTCACGACGCCCTTGGGAAAAATACAAGCACGTAAGGTTGCACTTGCAACAAATGCTTTCAAGCCACTATTGAAGCGACTTAATAACTACATCGCTCCAGTCTATGACTACTGCATGGTCACCGAACCCTTGACCCCAGAGCAGTTGCAAAGCATTGGCTGGCTGCGTCGTCAAGGACTCTCCGATATTCCTAATCAATTTCACTATTACCGTCTCACCGCCGACAACCGTATTTTGTGGGGTGGCTACGACGCGATTTATTATTTCGGTGGCAAGGTCTCCACGGAGTTGGAAAGTCGCCCCGAAAGTTGGGCCAAATTGAGCCGTCATTTTTTTCAAACATTTCCGCAACTTGAAGGTGTCAAGTTTTCCCATATGTGGGGCGGCGCCATTGATACCTGTTCGCGCTATTGCGTGTTCTGGGGACAAGCCATGAAGGGTCGCGTCGGATATGCCTTGGGCTACACGGGACTCGGCGTCGCCTCTTCACGCTTCGGTGCGCAGGTCATGCTTGATCTCATTGATGGTCAAAAAACCCAAGCGACTGAAACAAAGTTTGTTCGCAGCAAGCCTTTGCCGTTTCCACCCGAACCATTCAAGTTCATTGGCATTCAGGCCACGCGCTGGAGTCTGAACCACGAAGATAAAACTGGCAAGCGCAACTTGTGGTTGAAGTCCTTAGACCGACTCGGTCTCGGTTTCGATAGTTAATCAGAGGCGTTCGATACCTCGCAGAACGAAGAGATCAGAGGCGTTCAATAATGGTGACGTTTGCCTGACCGCCACCTTCACACATCGTCTGCAGACCGAAACGGCCGCCCGTCCGCTCCAATTCATTGAGCAATGTCGTCATCAAACGGGCGCCAGTCGCGCCTAACGGATGACCAAGAGCAATCGCACCACCATTGACATTGACCTTGGCGCGATCGCAACCGATTTCGCGCATCCACGCCATCACGACTGGGGCGAATGCCTCGTTGATTTCTACCAAGTCAATGTCATCAATGGTCATCCCCGCTTTGAGCAATGCTCTGCGAGTAGCGGGTATCGGTGCCGACAACATCATGATCGGATCATCAGCCAACACGCTCATGTGATGGATACGTGCTCGCGGCTTGAGACCATGCGTCTTCACCGCTAATTCGTTGGCAATCAATAGCGCTGCCGAACCATCAGAAATCTGACTCGCACAAGCCGCAGTCAAACGACCACCAGGAGTCAGCGTCTGTAACGAACGAATCTTTTCCCAATTTGGTTCGCGGGGACCTTCATCATGCTGCACGCCATTCAGCGGAGCGATCTCATTTTCAAAACGACCTTCGGCGCGAGCCTTGATGGCTCGAATGTGTGACTCAACAGCAAACTCTTCCATCTCTTCACGCGACAAATTCCATTTCTCAACCATCATTTCAGCGCCAACGAACTGACTCACTTCATTCGCCCCATAACGCGCGACCCAACCTGGTGAACCGGTGAAGGGATCTTCAAATCCGAGGGCCTGTCCCGCCGTCATGGCAGATGAAATCGGGATCATGCTCATGTTTTGCACGCCACCAGCGACCACCAGATCCATCGTGCCGCTCATCACTGCTTGAGCAGCGAAATGCACCGACTGCTGAGCGGAACCGCATTGGCGATCAATCGTGGTGCCTGGTACATGTTGCGGCAGACCAGCGGTCAACCAACATGTCCGAGCGATACAACCAGACTGTGGGCCGACTGAGTCAACATTGCCAAAGACCACATCGTCAACGGCACTTGGGTCAACTCCGGTGCGCTCCATCAAAGCCTTGATGCTGTGTGCTCCGAGGTCAGCGGGGTGCACGGTTGAGAGACCTCCGCCTCGGCGACCAACAGGCGTGCGGACGGCGTCAATGATGTAGGCGGTAGGAGTGTTGCTCATGTATTCCACGCTAACCGCCGCAACCCATACCAGCGATATCCGTGGCTATTTCGCTCACTGACTAGTTGACAGCAGCGCCGAACACATTGCCAACGGCCATGGTGAACGCCATCGCCGCCGCACCGCCGAGCACAACACGCAACATCGGCCGCCCTGGTTTTACCCCACCGAAAGTCGCCGAACTTGAACCGAGACCTAGGAGCGCAAGGAAAACAACTCCTATGATGACGCCGATTCTGTTTGAGTCTGATGTTAAGGCGGCAGCCAACACCGGGATACCAGCACCTACGGCAAATGATCCGGCGGAACTCACTGCGGCTTGAAATGGTTGCGCCAGATTCGCCCGATGAATACCTAATTCTTCGGCGAGGTGAATCGTCAAAGCATCGTGCTTCGTCAATTCTTCGGCCACTTCTTTTGCGAGAGCAGGAGATAATCCCTTGGACTGATAGATCGATGTCAATTCTGCAAGTTCACGTTCTGGGGTGTGTTCCAATTCCCAAATTTCCTTGGCGATATCGGCGCGTTCTGAATCACGTTGCGAACTCACTGACACATATTCGCCGATGGCCATTGAGGCCGAACCTGCCACCAAGCCGGCCATTCCAGCGACCAAAATTGCATCTCGAGTCGCATCGGATGCAGCCACGCCAAGAATCAAACATGCTGTGGAAATGATGCCATCGTTAGCGCCAAGAACGGCAGCACGCAAAATACCCGTGCGCTGACTGAAATGTTTTTCGCCTTCTAATGACATATCCCCAACCTACTCCTGATTTTGTAAACGTGCCAAAGCCTTCACTTCGAGCACTATGCCTGTACCCTCGTTATGCCATGGAAACCAGCGACAATATCTCCGAAGAGGCCGTACGTCGTCGTACATTCGCGATCATCAGTCATCCCGACGCTGGTAAGACGAGCCTCACTGAAAAATTCTTGCTGTACGCCGGAGCTGTTCAAGAAGCGGGTTCGGTACGCGCTCGCGCCGGGCAACGTTCGGCTACTTCAGACTGGATGGAGATGGAACGCCAACGTGGTATTTCAATCTCTTCCACTGTTCTGCAATTTCCTTATCGCGATCTTGTTTTCAACTTGCTGGACACTCCCGGTCACCGTGATTTCAGCGAAGACACGTATCGCGTATTGGCAGCCGTGGATGCGGTGATCATGGTGCTCGACACTGCCAAGGGCATTGAAGCACAAACGCTCAAACTCTTCCATGTTTGTCGTTCACGTAATTTGCCAGTTCTCACCTTCTTCAACAAGTTTGATCGGCCAGGGCGCGATCCACTCGAACTCTTGGACGAAGTGGAACAACAGATCGGGCTCCGCCCAACGCCTGCCACATGGCCAGTCGGCCAACCTGGTGACTTTCGCGGCACGATTGATCGTCGCACAGGTTTGTTCACGAAGTACACCCGCACTGCACGTGGTGCAGCGGCAGCTCCAGAAGAAATCGTTGATGCAGAACGGGCTGCCGCCGAAGAAGGTGACGCATGGAAAGTTGCCCTTGAATCTTGTTCTCTGCTTGATGCCATAGGCGCCGATGTTGATATCCCATCATTTCTCGCTGGTAAAAGCACTCCAGTCTTTGTGGGTTCCGCATTGACCAACTTTGGTGTGCGAGCGTTGCTCGATGCCGTCACCGAACTCGCCCCTGCCCCGTTACCTCGCCTTGACTTAGCGGAAAAAGAGCGACCACTAGAGAGTTCATTCTCTGGTTTTGTCTTCAAGATTCAAGCCAATATGGATCCCAATCACCGCGACCGTTTGGCGTTCGCACGCGTCTGCTCGGGCCACTTTGAACGTGGCATGGATGTCGACTGCACGCGCTCTGGTCGCTCCGTCGGAACCAAGTACGTCACCACAGCTTTCGGCAATGATCGCGAGACAATTGAAGAAGCCTTCCCCGGTGACATCATCGGACTCGTTAATGCTGGAGATCTGCGTATTGGTGACACAATTTATGCAGGTAAAAAAGTTGAGTTCCCTGGCGTCCCTCGGTTTGCCCCGGAGGTTTTTGCCAGCGCACGACCTCTGGATCGCAGCAAAATCAAACAGTTTCGTAAAGGCATTGAGCAACTTGACCAAGAAGGCGTCGTGCAGGTTTTGCGCGACCTTGACTTTGGTGATACCGAACCAGTTTTAGCCGCCGTGGGTGTCCTTCAGTTTGAGGTTTTCGCGTACCGCTTGTCGAGTGAGTTTGGAGCCCCGACAGAAATCATTTCTTCTCCGTACCAAGCAATGCGTATCACCGACAAAGCAAGTGCCGATCGATTGAGGGCAATTGGTGGTATTCGAATTTTGTATCGCAGCGATAATGAGATGGTGGCTCTTTTTGAGAACAAGTATCGGCTGCAGCGATTAGAAAAAGACGAGCCCGAACTCACGCTCAAACTTGTGTTTGACGGCCAACCCGACTCGTAAACAACTCACCTTCCATTGTGATTCTGGTGAGAATTTTTATTTATTTTAAGAAAAAATCCTCACCAGAATTACAGAGGGATTCAGTCCTTGAAGATGACTTTTTCGGTGAGTTCGGGGTCGGCATTAATTTGTTCATCGGTGAACAAAACATCGCGCCAATTCTTCTCACTGAAACGTTGTAACTGAGCATCAAATAATGGCGACTTTCGGTCACCCGTATTTGAATAGGTCAGGAAAGCCCATGCTCGCGGGAACCCTTGTGTGTAGTCAACAGTCATCAAGAAACTGGTTCCATAGTTAATGGGATATCCTTCGGAAGTCAACGATGTAGCGGGAGCAACGCGGTCACCGCGATTCGGTACTGATTCAGTCGATGATCCGAGACCTCCCCAGCTGACGACATTTGTAACTCCATCGCTACCAAGTCCACCAGGAACTGGTATGCGAGTTGACGCACGTGGCGCGAATTGAGTCTCACGCAGCGTTGCCGCAGGCGTACGTCCACCCAATTCAAGGACCTTGACTGCTTGCCCAAGAGCAACCAACACCGGATCATCGCCACTGGCGGGCGCTGCTGCCAATCCACGCGGAGTATTCGCCGGATCTGCCACGTCAAATGGAACCGCCCAAACTTGTGGCCATGCATTCAAGGCCGAAATACGACCAAGCCATTCTCGGAATAAAGGAGCGCCAGCGTCATCAAGGTCAAAGGTCTGACCCCAATCGGCCAACACTTGACATGCTTCGCTGACATCAACAGCGGATGCCGCAACGACGACTTCACCAGAACTCGATGCAATTTCTGGAATTGTCACATTTTGCTGAGTTGCACAACGCTCGGCAATCCCGTCGGCAAGTTGAACTCCTGGATAACTCGTATTGGCGACTGCCGCATCTCGGAGTTCTTCACCTGAGAACAATCCATCTACACCTGCGAATTCAGCTTCGTTAGAAAGTATTCGAATATTTTCAAGAGTACGTACCGAGCGCGCCGTGTTCTGCTCACCATGCAAAACCGAGTATGTGCCTTGCAACGTCTCTGAAGCATTTGCCACCCAGAAACTGTCATTGGCATTAAACACATAGTCGGTTCGTTCGGTCATGGGAAGTTCGCTCCACGGCACCAAACCTGGATCGCGAGCTCCTTCTTGCTCTTCCCAACGGTTAGCACTCTTTGAACCGTCTAACACGATTGCACCACTTTGGCGACCAATCGCAGCGATTCCCCCAGCTGCGACCTGTGCTAAGTAATCGGCCTCGGCTTCTGCGGTCAAATTAGGTGTGGCCGAAACATCGCCGTACCACGTTCGACCGTCCTTGCTCACGGCGATTGTGTTGAACAACGGCACACCTTGAAATTTCTCGTGAGCCGCAATGAATTCGTCAAGCGATTGCGCGCGGCCCATCGCCGAATACTGCTCGATAAATTCGTCGTTATAGATATTGGCATCGCGGTACGTGGTTACTAAAGAGTTACTCCAGCCCACCCCGGGGAAATTGAGTATGGGACCGTATTCGCTGAACCAAAGGGTTCGAGTTACTGAAGATGTCACCCCATCATCGCCGAGGACTTCAACATTGAACTCTTTTGATGTCATCGCAATTGGTTCACCATCAACCAAATATGAAGTTGGATTGGTTGGATCAAGATTCAATGTGTACGCAGTAAAACGACTCCCGGCCGAAACTGTGTGAGTCCACGCGAAATTTTCCGTAAACCCAATTCCGATTCCGGGGAGTCCCGTGAGGTTGGCCCCGTAGATATCAATTTGTCCGGGAACGGTCAGATGAACTTCCCAAAACCGCAACTCACCTTCCCATGGAAAGTGCGGATTTGCAACGAGCACGCCTCCCTGTCCACCTTCAACAGAATCTCGACCGACGGCCCAACCATTACTAGCCATCGGTGTTGCTGCCAACGCCGGAGTTTCAAATGCAGCAGGTTGTGCTTCAGCGGTTGGTGGAACCGCCGAGGCGATATAACCCGCCAAGCGCGAACTCGATGCGTTGAGCGCGATTGACCGAGCATAGGCATATATGTCTTCACCGGTCACAGGGCTTACCCAATCAGCACCACTGCACCAACCCGAAAGTTCTGCAACGCCCACTTCTTCGAGATGCGAATTCCATCCAGCCGCAAATGCCTCGAACTGGTCGGTGATCTCTTTGGGCGCAACTTGATAGTCCTCACGGGCCAATTCGTTGATTCCAATAGATTTCCAAGCAAAGTCACTGCTGATATTCGCGTCGTTGTTACCGGCGCCCAAAGCTGCTGCACGTGTACTCGTGATCTTCAGCATTTGATCGGCCAACGAACATGCATGATCTTGGGCGCTTGCGTAGCCCTGACCAAAAAAGACGCCATCTAGATTTGCCGCAACAATGTGCGGGACACCGTCACTGGTACGTCGAATGGTCGCTTCATAAAGGTGATCAGAAGTCTCTTCACCGACAACGGTGGTACTTTCGTCCGGTGCAGTTGACGAGTCGTCGCCACCTGAACATGCCGTTGCGAAAACGATAATCGGAGCGATTATAAATGCAGTGATGTGCTTGCGGGTCATAACCCAAAGTCTGTCAGCAATGAGTCACGTGTGACGATTCCAAGATTTGTCACATTTCATTGAGTTTCTGGTGCTGGATAGTGCCATATATGGCACTATCCAGCACCAGAACCACACTTGGCTTAGCGTCGGGGGCGCCCACCGTTGCCACGTGCAGTGCCACTACGGGCACCGGGACGGCCACCCTGACGACCATCATTGCGTGCACCCGAACGACCTGACGGCCGTGTCGAAACACTCGAGACTTCAATTCCAGTCCAAGTTGCAGTTACTCCAGCTTTGGACAACAACTGACGAACTTCACTCACTTGTGCTGGCGAAGCCACGGTCACCACGCGACCAGCAGCACCAGCGCGCGCCGTACGACCCGAGCGATGGGTGTAAGCCTTGTGCTCAATAGGTGGATCAGCGTGAACCACGAGAGGTACATCATCAACGTGAATTCCGCGGGCGGCAATATCCGTAGCCACAAGAGCCGAGGCCGCTCCACTAGAAAACGCTGCCAAGTTCCGCTCACGAGCCGCCTGCGACAAGTTTCCGTGCATGTCAACGGCATTGATTCCGAAGGTCTTGAGTTTGACTGCCAATTGCTTGGCACGATGTTTTGTGCGCGTGAAAATAACGACACGCTCACTGCGCGCCAACTCAGCAACGGCTTCCAAGCGATTAGCGTCATCAACAACCAAAACGCTGTGATCCAGAAGTACCGGTGCTTCAATTTCTGCAGCATGCGAAACAGGGTTATTCAAGTAACGCGAAACGATGGCGTCAACTCCCCCAGCCAATGTGGCGGAGAACAACATCCGTTGTCCGACCTTTGGTGTGGCATCAAGAATCCGCTTAACCATCGGCAAGAAACCTTGATCTGCCATATGGTCCGCTTCGTCAATAATCGTGATCTCAATACGATCAAGCTTTGCGTCACCTTCACCCATGTGATCGACTAAGCGACCTGGGCAAGCCACAATAATTTCTGCACCAGCGCGCAGACCATCTCGCTGAGGTCCATGACCCACACCACCGAAAACGGTGATCACGCGTAGTCCGCAGGCTGTGGCCAAAGGATCAATGACTGCTGCGACCTGACTTGCGAGTTCACGTGTCGGAACAAGAATCAAAGCGCGGGGTCGGTTGGCCTGACGAGCAACCTTGGTAGTTGCCAAACGGGCAATCAAGGGCAAGGCGAAAGCCAGAGTTTTTCCTGATCCGGTGCGGCCTTGGCCCAAGACATCGCGACCAGCCAACGAGTCTGGCAAGGTGACGCTTTGAATCGAGAACGGCTCGGTGACTCCACCAGCGGCGATGATGCCAGCCAAATTCGCAGGAACGCCAAGTTTGACGAATCCATTATCGGGACCAACTTCAACAGCGATCACCGAAGGCTTCTTGGGAGCGAAGTTTGAAGCAGCAGTTGAGCCGCCTTCAGGACGAAAACCGCGGCGGTCGTCGCGACGCGCTGCGGACTTATTACGGGATTGATTATTGGGCTTGGTACGCGCCTTGCCTGCGGTGGCACGGCCACTTGGGGCTGCACCAGCAGTCGTAGAAGTGCCGTCGGAACGACGTCGGGGCGTGGTCGGACGACCAGTTGAAGTGGATGGGGACATGAGGGGTGTTTCCTTTGACAGGTGCCGCGAACCTGTCTGGGATGACACGCATCGCTCGGACGAACCTTCGTCCCGGCTGCGTCACCCTACCCGCAGCACCATCACAAACGGGTGGATCTATGAAATCAGGGTGAGTCCGCGCATGTCACCTTCGGCACGCCATTGCTCTAAGACCTGCACAAAGGCCACAGGCCCGCCTCCGTAGCTACCGCTTTGCACGCCGCGCGCAGCGGGCTTTCCCTCGTTGTTGTAGTAACCCGGAGTACACGATTCCAAAAACTGGATGTTGTTCTGGGACAAAGAAATGATCCGCTCCACCCACCATTCTTCAGATTCTTCGGTGACTTCAATGCGCTTGATGTCATTCGTTTGAGCATGCTCCAGAATGTGCGCAATATGCCGCGCTTGTTCTTCAAGCATGTGTGGGAAGTTGACAGTGAAACCTGACTGCACGCCACTCACAATGAAACAGTTCGGAAAGCCATGGCTGTGAAAGCCATGGAAAGTACGCGCTCCATCTTGCCAATGCTCAGTGAGTGACTTGCCACCGATTCCATAAATCTCATAACCAGCACGACGACTGAAGTTCGTTCCCACTTCAAAACCAGTGGCATAAATCAAACAGTCAACTTCGTACTCAACGCCCTTGACTACGACACCTTTTTCAGTGACGCAGTCCACGCCTAGACCATCGGTATCAATTAATTCAACGGTCGGCCGATTGAAAGTCGCCAAATAGTCATCATGGAAACATGGTCGTTTACAGAACTGTCGATACCAAGGTTTGAGATGTTCGGCCGTGCTGGGATCGCTGACTATGTTTTCCACGCGGGAACGAATCTGTTCCATCTTTTCAAAGTCAGCTAGTTCAAGATTGCGCGCCAAACCTTCTGGCGAGAGATCGGGACTGGCATCTTGGCGTAAGCGAATCAACAAATTGCCAATGATGTCGGTCCAACCGTCATTGACTAAGTCAACTTCAGCGAAACCTCCGCTGACTAAGGCGTTGAAATTATTCATCCGCTCTTTTTGCCAACCTGGTTCAAGGCTCGCAGCCCATTGTAGATCTGTTGGGCGATTATTTCGCACATCAATCGACGAAGGAGTGCGCTGAAAAACAAACAATTGCTCAGCACTCGCTCCAAGATGCGGCACACATTGAACGGCAGTCGCACCAGTTCCAATAATTCCGATGCGCTTACCTTTGAGTTTCGATAAACCGCCGTTTGAATCACCACCGGTGTACTCATAATCCCAACGACTGGTATGAAAAGTGTGGCCCTTGAATGTTTCAATGCCTTTGATGCCTGGCAACTTTGGCCGATGTAGCGGCCCATTGGCCATGACCACATAACGGGCGCGCATTTGATCGCCACGATTAGTACGAATGACCCAGCGCAACTGCGCCTCATCCCATCGCAGTTCAGTGACCTCGGTTTGCAAACACGCGTTGCGATAAAGATCAAAATGTCGAGCGATGGCCCGACTGTGCTCCAAAATCTCCGGCGCCTGAGAATACTTTTGAGTCGGGATGTAGCCGATCTCTTCTAACAATGGCAGGTAGATATACGACTCCACATCACAGGCCGCCCCTGGATAGCGATTCCAATACCACGTGCCACCGAAGTCGCCACCCTTTTCAATCATCCGAATATCTTCAATGCCTGCTTCACGCAAACGCGCGCCCGCCAACAACCCACCGAAACCGCCGCCGATGATGGCCACCTCTACTTCGTCAAAAAGTGGCTCGCGAGTAACCGAATCCATATATGGGTCTTCAAGATATTCGGCGAAGTCAGAGATATCGGTGTACTGCTCGTTACCTTCGGCACGCAGACGCTTATCACGTTCAAACCGATATTTCTGACGCAATTCTTGTGGATCAAATTCTGTCGTAGTCATCATTCCCCCAGTGAGATCAAAAATTACTTCAACAAACTCAGCGAGTCATGATCGAGACATAAATGTCCATATTGCGTGGCCATCGTCACGAAAAGATCATCCCCGCGTTCAGTGCGTGCCGCCATTGAGGTAGCCAAGACAGTAATAATCAGACCCCATAAGGCTCCGAAGCGATAATCCCGCCAACAGGTTGCCTCGTCATAGGTCACGCCAGCGGCATTCAATTTGGAACGATACGAATCCACAAGTTGTTGTTCGACCTCACGTCGCCGTTCGGGCGAAAAACTTCCTGCGATCATGTAGGCAACGTCAACCATGCCGAGGCCCTCGTTGGCAGTTTGCCAGTCCACGACAACCAACGGTGGAGCATCTGGACTGCGAGCGAACAAAAAGTTATCCGGACGAAAATCATAATGAGCCACCGTCAAAGGACTTCCTGAGCCGAGCGCCCATGCACCGACCATCGGGGCAAAGTCTTCAATGACTTGGCGAATGGGCAACTCAAGACGCGATCCCAAGCGCTCAATGAAGGCAGGTAACAAGAGGCCATAAATCATTGCTAACTGCATCGAACGTTCTTCGGGGGTGGATGGATTGGCCCCCGATTGTGCCAGCGTCGGATCGCCCCAGCGCGGAGCATGCAAGAGAACAGCTTGATCAATCGCCAACTCTGCTTCAGCCATTGTCAGACCAACGAACTGATCGCCCTGCTCGGAGCCTGAAAGATCCTCCATGATCAAGCAGAACTCTTGGGCTTCAAGATTGAGTGCCGCGTGATAACACTTCGGCGCACGGATCTTTACTGTGTGTGCAATACGGGTGTAAAAGTTGTGCTCGGTGACGTAGGCGCTTCCTCCAAAACCGGTCGCCCGCGCCGTTGCATCAAACGAAGGAAACTTTCCCATCACCGTTGGTGGACGACCACTCGGATCATCCCATGTCAGGCTGAAGCGGGCGTTGCAACCTGTTTGCCCAGTACCGACGAAACCCTCAAATGTGCACTGAGTAATGGTCGCCTCACCCCGCACTCCCGAAGCCTCTAACGCCTGGTTCATCCACGCAGCATCGATGGTCGTTGGGTCACTACGAATATCAAGAATTTCCCCCACAACGCAACCGTAGACGCAAAACTCTCTAGCCTCCTAATGGTGAGTCTTGTATCAGGAATTCGAGTCGGTGTTCAATTACCCGAGGTGGAACGTGAGGTCCGTTGGCCGGAATATGTCGCCATGTCGCAGGCTGCCGAAGAGGTCGGATTTGATTCAATGTGGGCTGGAGATCACCTCATCTATCGTGACGCTGAACAACCAGAGCGCGGTCCATGGGAGGCGTGGACACTGCTATCGGCGTTGGCCAGTGTGACAACCACGATTGAACTCGGACCCCTTGTCGCCTGCCTCGGTTTTCATCCCCCGGCCGTCATTGCCAAGATGGCAGCCAATGTTGATGAGATCAGTAACGGACGATTAATTTTGGGTGTGGGTGCGGGGTGGAACCAACCCGAGTTCACGGCTTTTGATATTCCCTTTGATCGGCGTGCGGCGCGATTCGAAGAAGCCTTCAAGATCGTTCAGACATTGACATCGGGAGAGCGATGCACATTTCTCGGTGACTTCAACCAAGTGCATGATGCAGTGCTCCTGCCAACGCCACTACGTTCAATACCGCTGATGATTGGTTCAATTGGCGAGCGAGTGCTACGCGCATCATTGCCCAAGGTGCAGTGGTGGAACACATGGTTTGATTGGTATGCCAATAATGCCGACGGCTTTGATGCCCTCAATCAACGCATTTCAAAAATCGCCACTGAAGTTGGACGTGACGACAAGACATTATTGCGTAGCGCATGCCTGCTTGTCGTGACAGAGGGTTCAGCGGGTGAACGACCAATCCCCACCGATTACCACGCCGCCACACTCAGTAATGTGCGCCAACAGATCATTGAGTTGCGAGACGCAGGCGCTGATGAAGTGATCCTGGTTGCTGATCCGATCAACGAATGGTCAATTCGAACTTTGGCTGAAGTTCTCCGCTGAACAACTACGCAGGTCTGTGCAACACCGCATTCGTGACGGTCACGATGATCGCTTCGCCATCAACCACGGCGACCCCATCGGCGACGACTGAATACCGAGCATGTTCATGGGTATATTTCTCATCACATGGTGCCCATGTCAGGGTGACCAGTTGATGGCTAGCAACGTTAGATAGAGGCGTGCGTCCTGTTTGCTCAAAACGCAGTGTCGCTGCGTTGATCGTTGGTCGCAATGCCACGACATGCGAGCGCTCACCATTATGAGTAACGAGATACACGAACTCTCTGCCGAGAAGATGTTCTGATAATGCATCGGGAACAATCTTGACGCTCAACGGTGAGTGCCCCACGAATCCCAATGGGTCATAGCGTCTGACGGCAAACGATGTGCCGGCTTAAAATCATCACCCGTGTAATAGGCCACGGGGAACAATACGGTTTGAGTCCAATCATCAGGAATGCCCAATAATTCTGAAATCGCTTGTTCTTGGAATAGATGAATCGTTGTCCATGCAGTTCCGAGTCCGCGCGAACGCAACGCCAACATGAAACTCCATGCCGCAGGGAGGATCGACCCATATGTGCTGGCCTGAGCAATCACCATCGGCACCGACTCGACTCGACCGCGCACACAGGCGATCACGAAGACTGGCACTTGCTCAAGAATCTCGCCGAGGTAACCAGCTGACTCCATCACCTTTGGCATCACATGTTCACGCGGATCGCCTGGCTCAAGAGGTGGCGGATAACCCGAGCCCGCCATCATTTCTCCACCACTGCGATATGCGTCGGCGATGAATTTCTTTTTCGCTGGATCAGTGATCACCACGAAGGCCCAGTTCTGCGCATTGGTTCCCGTTGGCGCTTGCATGGCAATATCGATGCAGTCCGCAATCACTTGTGGCTCAACCTCACGGGTAAGGTCTAGGCGCTTACGCACTGACCGAGTTGTTGTCAGTAGTTTGTCGGTGGCGATGTGATCAATGGTCATACGTGGAGATTAGGTCAGCGGCTAACAGTGGGGCGCAACGACTGCCTACATCGCCAAACCTAATACCCGAGTGGTTTTGTCGGGATTAGCGCCTAGGCTTATTCGTGTACCCAGTTCGGTCCACCGAACCTTGACGTAGGAGAAAACCAGATGACCGTTCGCCTCGGAGACGTAGCCCCCGATTTCACCGCCGACACCACCCAGGGAACAATCAGTTTCCATGACTGGCTCGGCGATTCATGGGGCGTGCTTTTTAGCCACCCCAAAGACTTCACACCCGTATGCACCACCGAACTCGGTTATGTAGCCAAGATCAAGCCCGAATTCGACAAGCGCAATGTCAAAGTCATTGGCCTATCCGTTGACTCAGTTGAAAGCCACATCAAGTGGGAAGGCGACATTGGCGAGACCCAAGGTACGCCCGTGAACTTCCCAATGATCGGCGACACCGATCGCAAAGTTGCTGATCTCTACGACATGATCCACCCCAACGCAAATGACACAATGACGGTGCGCAGCGTGTTCGTCATTGGTGCAGACAAAAAGATCAAGCTCACCATCACCTACCCCGCTTCGACGGGTCGTAACTTTGATGAGATCCTGCGCGTCATTGACTCGTTGCAGTTAACCGCCAAGTACAAAGTCGCAACTCCAGCCAACTGGACTGATGGCGGCGATGTGATCATCGGTGCAGCAGTAACGGACGACGAAGCAAAAACATTATTCCCACAAGGTTGGAAGACCGTCAAGCCATACCTGCGAGTTCTGGCCCAGCCAAAGAACTAGTTACATATTCAGCCAGTTTCGTTCGACCCAGTCGCGCACCTGTGGAGC
>CALGTP010000682.1 GCA_937902105.1 uncultured Actinomycetes bacterium | reverse complement strand
GAATGTCAAGCCTGCTGAAGTCGATGATCTGGTAGAGCACCTAGACAGGCAGAACGCAACTCAAGCACACAGCTTCCTGGCAGGTGGAGCAACTCGTCTGGCAGGCAGAAAGCGTTGCGCAGAAGAACTGGCAAAGAAGCAGATAGACCAGCCTGCCTCCAAGAAGATCAGCCTTGAGCGTGAGATTCCAAAGTTTAGCCCAAAGATGGAAAAGGATTTGAAAGAGATGAAAACATCTGTGGAAAAGTCAATGAAGAATTGTGATGTGGCTGTTGCAGCAATAGCATCAAGCAACCACCAGCTCAAAGACAAAGCATCGCACATGTACAAAGGCACATTACAATTTAGGATGCAGATTGCACACCGATGGCTCGGGAATCCGCAGGTGGTCATGCTTGATGAGAATGAGCCAGTCGACGTCAAGGTTGGGAAGACCGCCGCCACTGCAAGCACTACGCCAGCTGCTAAGGCTGCTGCTGGTGCGCCAGCTGCTAAGGCTGCGCCAGTTGCTAAGGCTGCCGCTGCGGCTCCACCAACAACTATACCTCAGGTCTCCCCTTCGAAGAGTTCCGTTACGGAGCGTGAATCTATATCTGAAGCTTCCTTCCGGATAGTTTTCGGGTCAGCTGAGCCTTCAGCCATCACGGCCTACAAAGCACGAGTTGAGAAAATGAACCTCCTACAGCTGCTCGAGATACCTGGACGTGGTGTCCCATTCCATGGACCACTGGAGTCCTTCCGATGCTATTCGGATTTGGACAAGACGTACCAGGAAATGTTTGACATTACAGAGGCTGCTGACTTCGCACGGACGAAAGCTGATTGGATTGAATCCGTCAAGACGATCAAGGAGTTCAGTGTGCACTTGGCCAAGGCAAGTTCGGACGTCCTCTCGCACATCAAGTCTCTTGATGCCAAATGCAAAATGGATGATACCAAAGCTAGGAAACAGCGGGAGCAGGAAGAGATAAAAAAGGTGAAAGAAGAAGCGAAGCAGACAGCAGATGCCATTCGTGCGAAGGGGGGTAGCAAGGTGGTGTCACGGCCCTCTTTGTATTGTTTAGATTGGCCTGCCGACAAAATTTCAGGTGTGACAGAATACGACGGTGATGGACACGAAGGCAAACTTGATGTCGACACTCCTTGGGTGAACATCAACAATGATAAAAGCCAGCTGTGGATCACAACAGACAAGGTGCAACAGGCCTTGTCAAATTTTGCTGGTCAGTACAAAAACAGCACTGGCGCAAAGGCTTCCGGGCGCACTCAGTACCCCATTGTTGCCAAGCATGGGCTCGAGGAGTCCTCGGTTTTCTTCCAGGACTTCCAGATGGGTGAACTGCTTGACATATCTTCAGTACAAGGCGGCAGAGTATTCATGGACACCCTTTGGTTTTACGGCATCGTGCCCGGCACTGAAAAGTTGCTCATGCCACCCAACTGTGGTGCCATGTTCAAGTACCAGGTGGCTGGCAAAGTCAATGTACTTCTTATGGACATGTGCAGCCTTGCTACTGCGATTGCCGCGAAGTCGCTCACTACCTATGCCAAGCTCGACACGTACCTCGAGTCCATTGAGAAATGGGACGACGAGACATTGACAATGCTTTTGGATGAGGGCGTTATCATGGTGCAGCACGAGCTCATCAAGAACCAGATGCTGTTCATCCCGATGGGCTGGTTAATTGTCGAGAAGGCTGCCGGCGACGACGTACTCAACTATGGCATCAGAAAGAGTTTCATGATCAACACTCCTGATTCCAAGAAAGGGTATTCCCTTTGCAAGTCATTGTTCGAGAAAGCTGGGCGCAATACAGATCGCATGGAAGCCATCTGCAAGCT
>CALGTP010000681.1 GCA_937902105.1 uncultured Actinomycetes bacterium | reverse complement strand
AGTGTTAAACCTAAAAAATTTTGGAAAGTGAAGCTTGCTCTCGACGCCATTTTGGCGCGCAATCATCTTTCCGGCATCATGATTGAGGTTCTGCTTGGACATCTCATTTGGATTATTCTTTGTTCACGTGAAGCCATGTCCATTCTGAAAAATTGTTACGCTTTTCTTCGTGCTCATTATCTTGACAATACACAATTGTGGCCTTCTGTTCGGAAAGAACTTTTGCAAGTGCGTGCATTGCTCCCGTTGTTTAGTGCCAATCAATGTGCTGCTTGGTCCCCTTGCTTGTATGCTTCAGACGCTTCGTCATTCGGCATTGGTGTTTGCAGCAAGTTGGTTGACAGCAGCCTCACAGGCCATTTGGGGAGGAAGTCAGAAAGGTGGCGTTATTTGGTTGATGACAAAATTTCGGCCCGTAAGTCTGCCCTGGGTTTAGATGTTTCTTCCCCTGACTTCCTCCTCTTGGAACATGATCAGCAGTTGCAGCAGGAGGTCTCTTTGTTTGAGGAGATTCCCCATACACTTTTGGAATGCAATTCTTGGAAGGTTATTCATGTTGGCAAATTGTCTAAAACTGAGCATATAACTAGAAGCGAAGGTCGTGCCCTCATTCATGCTGTTCACCACGCCATTCGTTCGTCCTCATCTCTTGGCTGTAAAATCTTGTTTCTCGTTGATAACATGTCACTACGCCTTGGAAATTGCAGAGGTCGATCCAGTAAGAAAAATCTTGTTCCGGTATTAAGAGAGCTGGCAGCCATTAGTCTTGCCACAGGTGTAAAGGTTGTTACTAGGTGGATACCGTCGGAACTTAATCCCTCTGACGGGCCCTCCAGGGGAAAACGTCCAGATGGCTCAAAGTGGGGGAAACGTTCCTCTAATAAGCTGCCTGCTCCTCCGTCATTGACGCCTACATTCCCTTCCATCAGAAGTCCTCCCTTGGGCCGCCATGCGCTGCCTGATGCCCTGGATCTTTGCGGTGCTGTACCTCTTCACGCTCTTCATACGTTGCCAGGCGCCCTTCCTGGTCGCCCAGCATGCCATGGCCAAGATCACTACCAACAAGAAGCGAAGTGTCCGGACGCTCCCGCCCCCGCTCTCTGTCAGTCAGGTACTGGTGGCGGTGGAGCGGACGCTTCTCACAGACTACAGTCTCCCAGGTTTCTCGACGTCGTACCTCGAGCTGATCTCGGTAGGGGAGCCGACCATCCACGACTACATCATCCGGGCGAAGGAGTTTGCTACCTGGTGCGCGACGATGGGGCTTCTTTGGGTCTCGGATCCAGAGCTGGACCTGGCCCTCCTCCTGTTCTTCGACATGCTCTTCTTCAAGGGCAAGGGGGTGGATGCGGGCAGCAAGCTCGTGGCCGCCCTGAAGTACATGATGCCGCGCTTCGCTCGCGTTGGCGCCGGAACACTGCCCAGGTCTTCCCGGGCCTTGACCTCGTGGGGCAAGGCACGTCCTGGAAACCAAAGGCTCCCCTTCCCGCTGATCGCCTTGATGGCTGTGATTGGAGTCCTTACCTTCCAGGGGAAAACCTGGGAAGCCCTGTACTTGTTCATGCAGTTCCGAACCTACATCCGCCCAGGGGCCTTCGCCAAGCTCCTGGTCAAGCAGCTTATTCCACCAGCCCTCGCCGCAGGCCTCGTCTGCAGCCACTGGTGTGTGAATTTGAATCCAGTAGAAGACCTCGTACCTGGAAAAACCGGGCTCTTCGACGAGTCCATCATGTGGGACATGGACCTTTGGGCAGGCTCCCTGTTCACAAGACTTATCCACGGTCGGTCGCCCACGGATCCGCTTTGGCCTTTGGATCACGGGGACATGATCCTCCTCTTCAAGAATACTTGCCAACAGCTCGGAATGTCCTGCCTGGAGCCGTGCCTATACAGCCTCCGTCACGGCGGAGCCTCGCAAGATCTGCTCTCCCGCTGCAGGTCGTTGGAGGAGGTAAAGAAGAGAGGGGGCTGGCGCAGCGATGCCAGTCTCCGCCGCTACGGAAAGGATGCGAAGCTGACCTCGGAGTTGAACAAGATCCCGCAGGTTGTCCGCGACTACGGCGCCAAGATCGGTGTTCACCTCGAAGCCGTTCTGTGCCACAACATCCGCTTCCTGCCGCCGGCGCTGCCACACTTGCTGGCTTGAAGCCTACAGACGCAGGTCTTGTTCATGCAGCTGCGCTTGGTTCTATGAAACTTTCGAATGCTTCAGTTGTCCGCAGACTTAAGGCGATTTTGCACACCGAGTGTATCCATGCTTCTCGAAATAAAAAACAGTGTTTCTTGGAGTTGTTCAGTGGTACTGGTCGTGTGTCTACTTGCATCCGGTCATTTGGATTTGCTGTCATTTCATTTGATATTTTCTTTGGTCCCGAGTTCGATCTGTTGAGGCCTTGTG
>CALGTP010000679.1 GCA_937902105.1 uncultured Actinomycetes bacterium | reverse complement strand
GATCAGAAGGTTGGGGGTTCGAGCCCCTCCGGGCGCACCACTCTAGTTGGGCTTCAAGAAAATGAATCTGTCCCTTCAACTACTTATGAGATAGAAGGGAAATTAAGACGATGATCGCCATGGTGTTTGATCTAGGGCTTTCCCTTGGCGGCTTTATCGGCGGTCTCGCCGTGGGATTCACTGGTATGGGTGGCGGGGCAATTCTGACACCAATGCTCGTATTGATCTTCAATGTTCCGGCTGGTGCGGCTATTGGAACTGACCTTGTTGCTTCGTTAGTGATGAAACCTGTGAGTGGGTTTATACATCTCAAGCGTGGCACCGTTCGTTTAGATATCGTGAAATGGTTATGTTTTGGTTCGGTCCCTGGAGCGGCGATGGGCGCTATTTTCGTTGGGCGATTAAGTGACGAAGTCAAGGAAAATTTCTTGCTCCGCGGACTTGGAGTCGTTTTGCTCCTCGCAGCGGGTGCCATGTCATGGCGCGCTATAAAAAGTTCGAGTCATAAATCAGTGACGGCAGAGACCGTTTTCCCAGTTCGTCCCTTGCCCACCTTGATCCTCGGATTATTTGGTGGTTTTATCGTTTCTCTTACGTCGGTTGGTTCAGGATCCTTGATGATTGTTGTGCTGACTGTTTTATACCCTGCTTTAAGGCCGACACAGTTGGTGGGTACCGATTTGGTTCAGGCAATTCCTCTAGTTGCCACTGCAGCGATCGGCCACTTGATTGTCGGTGACGTGGGATTTTCGGTCACGACTTCGCTGATCATCGGAGCAGTGCCGGGTGCGTATTTTGGTGCTCAAATGTCTTCAAAGGCTGCCGACAAAATGATCAGACCAATTCTTATTTTGATTCTGATAGCCAGTGGGGTCAAATTTCTTGTTGGTTGATTATGGTGTGAGATGCGGTTTTGGTGTTGGAGGTGGTGAATGAAGTGGGTGACTTGGGATCAAGCGGTCGTGATAGCCGTGGCCAGCGGTGCTCTGGTCATTGTGTTGCGTCGCCTACCGCCTAATCGGGTTCGCTCATCAATCATTTCCGCGTGCACCGAAGTTGCCTTATTGTCTGTGCTCTACGCCATTTGGCGACTGGCGCGCGTTCTTCCTCTTGATCAGCCCGAAGGAGCGATTGAGCGGGCCCGTGATATTAATCAACTTCAACAGGATCTATTTTTTCCGTCCGAACTTTCGCTGCAACACTTTGTTCTCGATCATCAATGGCTAGCACAGGTAATGAATTTTTATTATGCAATCCTGCACATTCCTGCATTAGTCGTTTTTTTGATGTGGCTATTTATTCGCCACCGAGATGTGTACTCACATTGGCGGAACTGTCTAGCGATTCTCACAGGGGCCTGTCTTGTCATGCGCTTCATTCGCGTGGCACCCCCACGTTTTTTGCCCGACCTTGGCTATGTGGACCTTGCGACGAGGTTTGGCCTATCGGTATATGGGCCAGTGGGCACGGGCGTCTCGGATCAATTTGCGGCAATGCCGTCAATTCATGTCGGTTGGGCAGCTGTTGTCTCTTTGGGAATCGTGTCCGCTAGTACTAGCCGTTGGAGATGGATTTTCCTTGGACATCTAGTGCTCACAATGATTGCAGTTTCAGCAACAGGCAACCACTGGTGGCTGGATGGCATTGTGGCCATTGTCTTACTAGTGATGGCGTTATTTATTGAGCGTCTCATTCGAGACAAGATTCATATGTCAAGAAATATTAGAGTTGGAATATGAATCACTCCTTACTCGCAAGTAAACCATCGTCTGCACGGCGCGATGTTGTGGCCTTAGTCCTTGGCGGATTCATCACACTTGCCGGAATCATGCACTTTGCAAATCCCGATTTCTTCAATGACATCGTGCCGCCGCGATTACCTTTAAGCGAAAGTTTTTGGACTTATGCCAGCGGAGTAGTTGAACTAGTTGTTGGACCGATGTTGCTGTGGCGGCGTTCTCGGCAATGGGGGGCCGCCGCCGCTATCGCACTGTTCATTGGTGTATATCCAGCCAATGTGTATATGGCATGGGACTGGCGCGATGAACCTTTCTCCAAGCAGATCGTGTCTTATGGCCGATTGCCATTCCAGTTTCTTTTCATTTGGCTGGCATGGCGAGTCTGGCAACGCCAGAAAAACTGAGATCTTTATTGCCAAGCGAAGACAGGCTGTTCGAGATGATCCACACGCTCGTTAATGCGACCCTCAAGAGCGACCCAACGCATTTGTAAAAGCACTGCTCCGGTCGGGGCATGAATCAAGTCACCGCTGAGTGGTATTTGTACGACTGGACGCTCACTCTCAGGAATAGTGACGAATCTTGGTGAGTCGCTTCGACAGAGTTCGCGTAATCCGATGCGATACACATGGGCAACTTCGTTGGGGTCAGGTGTTATTGACATATTCTCGCCCGCCCAGATCACGACGGGAGTCATCACAAAGCCAGACCTTGTGGTGTAATCATCAAGTAGACCGAGCACATTGTGATGAGTGAGACGAAGACCAAGTTCTTCATCTAATTCGCGTAAGGCAGCGTCTATTGATGTCTCGCCGTCATCTAATTTTCCGCCTGGGAGAGCCCACTGACCAGCGTGGCGATTCATTCGCGCCGCTCTGCGGCAGAGCAAAAAGGAAGCACCCCCAGATACCCCGCGCATTCGACCGTCTAAACCAGTGATATCGCCGGGCACACCGCGCATGGGATTCTCGGATGGTTCAAACGGGTCATGGTCGTCATCTGCTTGGCTATCAATAATCACAATCGCCACAGCGGCATGACGCAGACCCTCAAGTGATTGGGTGCTTCGTTGGTGAGCTGCAAGATTGCTAGAGATTTGCTCGCGTAGATTGTCATCGAAGGAAAACACGATGTCCTAACCGTTGATGAGATGGCTGAGTCGTTGGAGACCATCCCAAACATCAGTGAAGCGTGTTGTCAACGGGCTGAGCCCGAGGCGCACAATGTCAGGTGGACGAACGTCAGCCAAAACTTTGTGATGCGTGGCAAGGTCAGCCACAAGTTCTTTTGCTCGCGGATGAGAAATAGCAATGTGACAACCGCGTCGCTGTGGGTCTCGAGGGGTTGATGTGGTGAGCCCAAAATGATCAACAACCTGCATCGCAAATGCCGTCAGGGCTTGACCTTTGGCAGCGATTTGTTTCATACCGACGCGCTCTGAGAGTGCGATGCCTTCTTCGGCTGCTATCAGACTGAGTATGTGTGGAGTTCCTAAGAGCACGCGCCGAATATCATCGTGGGGGGCGAAGGGCATTTCCATGTCGAACTGATCTTTTTGCGCGAACCAGCCTTTGATGGGCTGCTGTATCTGCGAGTGTAAGTTTTCTGAGACATAGGTCCATGCAGGAGCACCAGGGCCACCATTGAGGAATTTGTAGGTGCAACCCACCGCAAGTTCAACGCCGAGAGCATGAACATCAAACTCAATGGCCCCCGCTGTATGTGAGAGATCCCACAACACCAATGCGCCGGCCTCTGTCGCCAAAGATGTAAACGCTTTGACGTCGCAAATTTCAGCTGTGCGATAATCAATCACACTGCGAACGACGACGGCAACATCGTGGAGGTCAATGCCGGGTTCTAATGGGCGGACTGTCAGACCGAGATCGTGAGCGATACCTTCAACGACGTAACGGTCGGTCGGAAACTCGTCGGCTGCGACAGCGAGAACTTTGCGGCCAGGGCGAAGTGCTAGAGCAATGTGGACACCCTGGTAAAGATTGAGCGTTGTGCTGTCGTGCACTGCGACCTCACCGGGCAAGGAACCGATGATCGCCCCCATTCGATTACCCACCACACGCGGCATGTCCAGCCAATGATCCCAGCTGCTAATGAGATTGCCTGCCCATTCATTTTCCACAACTTGTTTAAGGCGCGCCACCGTGGCTTTGGGCGTACGACCAAGTGAGTTGCCATCAAGGTAGACAAGATCATTGTCGGGAATGACGAACTCGGCGCGGACAGACGCCAGAGGGTCATCTTGATCCAGACGTTCTGCTTCTTGGCGACTACTCACATACCTAGTCTGCCTGAAAGAGTCTCAGGAGGTGACGGTGAAGGAAGT
>CALGTP010000678.1 GCA_937902105.1 uncultured Actinomycetes bacterium | reverse complement strand
AGTTCTAGTATTCATTTTTTTACCGGCGGGACACGACGTGCATAAACCTGTCCAAACCCCACTCACCGAAATCCCTGATACCGCACACTGATCCTTACAAGTGCCACAGCAATTGTTGCACGTTTGATAACCATGGTTAAGTACCTCACATAAACCACCGTACGGTCCGCCCGGCAGCAAATACGCGCATTGACCAATCGCGGAGTCCCAATTTGGATTGTCAGTGCATACTATATCTCCAGGTGTGTCTTTGTACTTTCCGGCGCCGCAAGCGGTACACGTGCCGCCGGTCGGGCCGCTGTAGCCAGCGAGGCACGCTGCGTCGGCGCGTACGATCATGAGCAGTAGCACGTATAGAAGGTAAAACGTCCGTCGTATCATACTTAATTTATTTGCATGATTTATATATAAACTGAAAGATTTCTTTAAATATTGTTCCTACTCGGATTGAAGGCGGCTGTGAGCGCGAGCGCTTCCTCGACAAATGGGGAACTTATTTTTTGGGATATAAATGAACGAGGTGGCGAGTGTATGCAGTATTTTCGGAAAATACTGTGTTTGGCGATTATGAGTTTGTCTTGTGTGTTGTCCGATGAGGTAATCCACACCGTGGACATGCAAGCTACATGTTCCGGGTCATACAACACCAACGAATCGTTGTCGTCGGTGACCCTCGACAACCAAACGTATGTATTGCTTAAACATAAAGCATGGATATGGACGTCCAAGGTCGTGAATACGACGAAGGAGATACAGGCCAACTTCCAAGACAACGCTACGCTCGAATGTGTGACCATTCTGTACTATAACGACGTGTACATACCCGACATTTTCGTGACATTCCTGGACACATCCAATTTAACCCAAACGGTCGTTACACGGACCTTAGAACAAAAGTGGCTGGACCCGCGTGACGTGTTGGTCGAGAATATCAAGGTACATGCGTATCTATTAAGTGACGTATATCTGTCCACGCCCAGCGAGATCACGGGCACGGACACGCTGCATACCGTCGGTCAAATAACAAGAAACGTGCCGGGATATGCCGCGTTCTTGAGCGACCTGATACTTGACAGTCTCAAGCAGTGTGTGCGCAAGACGGTGGGTCCTACACATACGAGTCTGTGTAGGACCTAACTGAACATTCGTTTTGTACCAAGACCTCTGATTCGCAACACAAAAGAGAATCTCATAGTTTAGTCTGAAATTTAATATAAAAACATAAACTTTATTCACTAGCCGATGGCAAACAACGGTAAAACCACGCAACATATATTTGTTCACTACTACTTCAAGCCGTTTACTCGAGCATACCCTGGTAGCCTATGTTACAGACACATGCACTAAAGCTAACACTTCTCGCGGGTGAAACAGAATTGTCAGGACACGTCACGCAACTGGCACTATTTGCTGTCGAGTATGTCCCTGCCGGACAGTCGAGGCACGTCCCCGAACCGGTAGTGTTTTTATATGTTCCAGCCACACACGCCGTGCACGGGCCGCCGTTTGGTCCCGTGTAACCTACGTTGCAAATGCAATCTGTTAAGACCACGCTCGCAGTGACCGAGTTGGAACCATCAGGGCAGCCTGTGCACGGCTCACTACCGGTAGCGGTGAGGCCTTTGTATTTTCCAGTAGCGCAAGCGGTGCATTGATTTCCATAAGGGCACGTCGTATCTGCCAGGTCGACGCCGTTCACCATGGCGTCTGCGATCGCCGTGGTTGCGTTTGTCCCAAGGTATTCGTCGACCATTAATAAACCCGCTATATCACCACTGAATGGTCTTTCTTGGACAACCGTTAAAAAATTTCTCCCCATGAAAATCATGGACGATGCTTTGTCGCTCCAAAGTATTGTAGGAGTTCCAGTTGAGACATCGTTGTCTACCGTTAATGAAGCAATCAAGTCCGATGCACGGTATGTTACCACGACTTTTATCCACGTACCTCGGACAAATTCGTTTGGTGCAGACAATCTAAGAATGAGTGTGCCTGCATTATGCATATCAAATATAATTCGGTCAACAGAATTTTGTGTTCTTAAACTACATTCAGAGGCACCACTGACCACCATGTTCATGATGATTTCATTTTGATACGCGTCTCGTGTACCAGTGACACGCATGACTGTAACGAGAGTAAAGCCTCCATTCGTGTTAATGTTCATGGTATGTGGTCCGGAATTGAGGAACTGGGAGAAGCTGCGGTCGAAGGTCACGTGTCCTTTGCCGCTCGGTCCACCCACAGGATTGTACGTGGGCAGGGTTCCGAGACCTGCGTTGGTGTAAGTCGATACAGACGCCAACGAAGGCTTGTATGTAACTGCGATGAACCTCGCGCAGGCAGTGCTTGAATACGGTGATATGAAGTTTCCGGCAACATACCCTGCGTTGCACTGTGAAATACAGTCTGATGCACCGACATAAGAATATGTTCTATCCAGACAACCCGTGCATAATGCAGCACCGGCAGCAGAATATTTTGCTGCCGGACAACCCGAGCATAATGACACACCGGAGACCACAGAGTATGTTCCAGCGACACATTCTGTGCATAACGCAGTTCCGACTATACTTTTGAATTTCCCAGCAGGACATTGTGTGCACACACTTGCACCAGTGACCGCAGAGTATGTACCAGCAACACAGTCTGTACACAACGAGGTTCCAATTGTACCCGTGTATTTACCAACACCACAAGCCATGCATGTATCTGTCGCATTACCATAATAACCAGCATTACACACACAGGCAGTAATCACCGTGCTCGAAACCGGTGAATTTGAATTCGCGGGACATCTCACACACGCACTTGTATCTATAAAATTACCATAATAACCAGCATTACACGTACAGTCAGTTATTACCGTGCTTGAAGTCGGTGCATTTGAATTCGCGGGACATCCCACACACACACTTGCCATGGTTGTACCGTAAGTACCATTAGCACAAGGCCCACACGCCCCGAACCCGATTGATGGCTTGTACGTACCGGCCATACACGCCGTACATGTATTTCCCTGATTCCCTCCATAACCAGCGTTACACATGCAGTCGTCGAGAAACATGCATCCGCTGCATTGTGTATTATTCGGACACGTTACTGCAACTAGAGTCTCCGGTATCCTCGGCGAAGTCAGTGTCGTACTAGTCTGACCGTCTCCGATGATGGTACCCCCAATGACGCGGTAGTAGTAGACGCGTCCTCCAGTCAATCCCGTCACTGAGGCGACGCGCTTG
>CALGTP010000677.1 GCA_937902105.1 uncultured Actinomycetes bacterium | reverse complement strand
TGAAGCCATTTGATGGCGCCCTCTCCAAATATCAGCAAGGTATCCTGGAAGGCATTCTCTCTGGAGGAGTCGCCACACGTGACAGACTGTTCAAAGCCGCCATTGTCCCTACACCTAACTGCCCCTGCTGCCAGCAGGTCGACTCCGCTCCACACCTTTTCTTCAACTGCAGCACTTCAGCCACACCTTCCATTTGGAAGGATCATTTTTCAGAATATGGCCACACTTGGCAGTGCACGGGCGTTTTTCAACGCTCCAAGCCTATGCAGAAGGCTTTCAAGGATCTTGACTTGATTCCTTCACATCGTATTTTTCGTGACAAGAATACCAGCGCCACACGAGCTTGGGCCTGGACGGACGGCTCCGCTGAAAACACATTTTCAGACATACTTGCACGCTCCGGCGCTGGCATTTTCTGCCCTCTCTTGAACCTTTCGTTATCAGTGCCTGTGCCTGGGATCACACAAACCAACCAACGCGCCGAAGCTTTTGCCCTTTTAGTAATCGTGCGGGAGGCTACCAACCCCTTGTGGGTACGTACCGACAGCGAATGGTGCATCCTCTGCTGGGATGCCATCACACTTCTTCAGGCCGTTCCGCATGACATTGAACACCGTGATATTTGGACTGAGCTCTTTGACATAGTCCGAGACCTCCCTCTTTGCAGTGACGGAGCCCCCTTTTTCATCCCCTCTTGGGTTAAAGGTCATGCTAGCGAACTACATATTCAAGCTGGTTTATCTACTGATGTAGATTTGTATGGGAACGACAAAGCCGACAGACTTGCTGCAACTGCAGCCCGTATGTATAAACCTCTTCCCGAAATATATTCTGCAGTAGACACCGCTGTTATTGATACACTCTGTGCTCAATCCAACATGATTTTGGCCATTCAACGTCGCATGCAATGGCTTACTGACCATGACCAATTGCCTGGCTCAGTTTTTTACGAGTCTTCCTGCAATCCTAACGATATTGCCCCGGATCAGTGGAATCCGGATTTGCTGCGCGGGCCCGTGTTCAGCCGCAGAAAGGATCTATATCCTTCCTACCCTTGGCAGTGCGACCTTGCTGTGGGCGCTATCCACCATTTCGTAC
>CALGTP010000676.1 GCA_937902105.1 uncultured Actinomycetes bacterium | reverse complement strand
GTGAGGATGCTGGTAGATTCAGGAGCCTACACGTCAGTGTGCCCAGTAAGATTTGCCCCCGAGGTTCCGATCAGGCCAGCGAAGTGCAAGCACAACATCACGACAGCCTCAGGTGACCCGATTGAGCATGTTGGCACCAAGACTGTGAGTCTGAGGATTGGTGCCATAGACGAGAAGAAGAGGATCATGACGGTGGACTTCGAGGTGTGCAGGAGGATCCGAGGACCGATCCTATCAGTTAGCCACCTGAGGAACCTTGGATGTGCAGTGGTTTTTGGCCTGAAGGAGCAGTATGTGAGGTTTGCAGGTGAGTGCAGTCGATTGGAGATGGATCGACAGATGTACTTTCTACCGGCAGAGGTTCAGACCAGTGACGTTCCGGAGGAAGACTTGCAGATGGCCAGATACCTGAACTATGTCATGGAGCCGACCAAGGAAGAGCGAGAGCAGCACGAGCTCACGCATGTGCCCTACGCCGGTTGGTGCCCACTTTGTGTGGAAGGACGCGGCAAAGAGCTGCCGCATCACCAGATACCCTTGGAGATCAGAACCCAGGAGCCGCCCCTACTTGAGCTGGACTATGGCTTCTTACGAATGAAGCCAGATGCGAAGACGGCAAGCATTTTGCTTGGAGTAGTCAGCTCCATGGGCTCAGGATTTGCAGCAGTTGTCCGAGGCAAGGGAGATGCAGAGCCACGCGGACCTCAATTGCTTCAGAAGTTTGTTCAGGAACTTGGATGCTACGGTGTGCTGCGAGTGCGCACGGACCCAGAGCCTTCCATACTTTGGGTGGCCCAGCAGCTGGCGAAGCGACGAGCACCAGCCGTGACCTTGGTAGAGTGCACAGACGTTGGTTCCTACAAGTCGCTTGGAGGTGTGGATAGATGGTCTCAGGCCGTGGCAGGCATCGTCAGGACCATTTGCGCCATTGTCCGAGAGCGCTGGGGCTTTGAGGTGGATGCTGATTCACCCTATCTGCCATGGATAGTCAGATATGCGGCTTTCCTACATAGGCGCTTCCAGCCACATCGATCGGTGGAGAATCGGACTGGCTACCAGCTCACCAACCAGCACCAGTACCGAGGCGCAGTGCTACCCTTTTCACAGCTAGTGATGGCTATGCGCACTTATGCGACCAAACCGGAGTTCGGCAAGCTGGAGCCGCGCTGGGACCAGGGCATCTGGCTCGGCAAGCACATCGAGTCAGACGGGCACATTGTGGCGACTGCGAAGGGAGTTGTGGTGACCAGGTCTGTGCGACCAGTTAAGGTTGCAGAGGAGGCGCAGCCAATGGCCAAGGCCTTCGCCAAGGCGATGATGTGGACGCCTTGGAGACTGTCTGCAGACGCTGTGGAGCGAGAGTTTCACGTGCCACCGAATCAGATGCAGAAGAGAAGACCTCCAGCAGCTGGGATCACAGTGGAGCCCGAGAAGCCAGAGAAGAGACCGAGAACAAACAAGGAGACGATCACGCCGGCTGTGGATGGAGAGAGGCCGATGGACCAAGAAGGAGGCAGGGCTGGACCGCTGAAGAAGTTTAAGCAGGCCGAGGGGGCGACAGAGGGATGCAAGGGCTGCCAACACGCGACACGAGACAGCTGGCATGGGCATTCGGTTGAATGCCAGAAGAAGCAGAAGAAGTTTAGAGAGGAGGAGGCAGCGACAGCGGCAGCGGCAGAGACAGCAGCACCACCGCAGGATCCGGTGGAGGCTTGGAAGTCGGATTGGAAGCCCAAGGGGAGGCTGAGAGAGAAGACCCAAAGGCCACTGCCAGTCGAAGATGTCCCTATGCCCTTGGAGGAGCCAATGAGTGTGGAGACAGGTGGCACCAAGCGCAAGGCTGAGAGAGACCTGGAGGAAGAGACGGAAGCCGTAGACATGGTGGCAAAGCGTGGACCACCTTGGTACGAAACGACCACGGGACTCCCTCTGGAGACGAGCCAGGTGGATGTAGGCATGGCTCGGGAACGCAACGACTTCAAGACATTTGAGGTCTACGATGAGGCAGACTACGAGGAATACTGGAAGGACAAAGAAGGTGGAAGGAAACCGCTTTTGGTCTCTGCAGGATGGGTTCTCACGCAGAAAACGACCGACACTGTACGGGCGCGGTGCGTAGCCACGCAGATCAACACACAGCCTTGGGCCGACACGTTCTGCGCGACACCAACGGCACCGGGGCAGAGATTGTTGCTTCTGCGAGCATTGGAGAGAAACTGGAAGGTATTGCTGGCGGATATCTCCGTAGCATTTCTCCATGCCGGGCTTGAGCCAGGCGACCTCATCTACGTTATCCCACCAGAGACAGAGACATCACAGACGGGCATCCCAAGAGCGCAGCTTCTGTGGAAGTTGAAGAAAGCATTGTACGGGTTGCGCAAAGCACCAAAATATTTCCAGAGGTTTGTGCATCGTGAGTTGAGCAGGTTCAAGTGGCGGGTCTCGAAGGCCGACCCACAACTCTGGATTCACGATGAGCGTGGCGGGGCAGTGATGTCATTTCACGCCGACGACGTGCTACTGACCTGCCCGCCTGAGTTTGAGGAGATAATCTGCCAGGAGCTTGACTCGGTCATGAAGGTCAAATGGCTGGGACTCTTGGACGAGCAGTGGAGGAAGTACCTAGGCTTTGAGTGGAGACGGCTGGAGAACAAGTTCCAGATGCGAATGCCCAAGAAGTTCACAGAGAGCGTGCTCAAGGAGCATGGCTTGAAGACTTGCCGGAAGGTGAGGACACCCTTCCCTGGAGCTGTGGAGCTCACGCGAGAGCCCGGAGATCCACTTGAGGAAGAGGCCCATGCGCTCTACCATAGGACGGTGGGCAAGCTCATTTGGTGGAAGACCGGAAGGCCAGAGACAGCGTTTGCAGTCAAGGAGCTGGCGAACCATGTTTCAGCACCTACCGTGGCAGATGCGGTTGCCATGAAGAGGTTGCTGAGATACCTGGCATCGACACCGGACTTTGTGCTAGAGTTTGAGTACCAGCCAGGTGCTGCAGGACTGGAGGTCCTACAGGTTGTGGTGGATGCGGCTTGGGCTTCTGCAGCCAGCCGCAAGAGTACTGCAGGCATGATCATACGACGTAAGGGCTTCCTGCTGATGATGTGGTCTCACACAATCCCAGGCTACCCATTGTCCAGCGCAGAGGCGGAGTACATGGCAGCGACCAGTGGGGTTAGTGACGCGAAGCTCGTTGAGAGCTTGCTGACGGAGCTTAGGGAGCCAGTGGACATGGTGGTCCAGTGCGACTCCCAGTCAGCGATTGCCTTCTCGCGGAGGCAAGGATTGGGCAGGATGAGACACATTGAGCTCAGGGATTTGTGGCTCCAGGACTTGGTGGCAGCCAAGAAGTTGAGGATTGACTACCTTCCCGGGAAGGACAATCCGGCGGATTTGTTTACGAAGCCCTTGCCTGCACCGAGGTTTGAGAGACTCCGAGACATGATTGGGGTAAGGATGCCAGAGGACCGTGAGGATGAGGAGATGCCGCAGATGGTACAGATGGTTGAGGAAGGCTTCGAGCTTGTGCCCCACTGTTGCAGCAGGTGTGGAACAGAGCTTGTCTGCCCGCTATGCGCAGGCGCGGCAGCCAGGCAGCCAGGTGCTACAGCCACGGGTCACACTGATAGGCCAAGACCCCGGGACCGTGCAGCAGCGGCTGGAGGAGAGCAGACACAGGGCTACGGTAGGCCAAGCGGCGCAGCGACTGCGCAGCAGCAACGGCCACGCGGAGTCGACCGATCGACCCAGACAGAGCCACAGAGGAGAAGGTGAGAGTGCAGGACCTCAAGAGAAAGAGGAGAACAGACAGCAAACACAGTGGACCGACCCCACGGTCGACAGTGGGTGTCGAGGTCCAGTTTACTCTACATGGTCGTGCCCCGAGGGGCTGGTAGGGTTTGCTGTTTAAAAGACAGGAGGGGAAGGACCGTGTAGACACAGGACAGTGTGTGGGAAAGGAGCTGAGGAGAAGACGCGTCAACGGAACAGCAGAGCTCACAGACACTCCGTTGTGCCATGTGAGCGTGAGCGAGCGAGCGAGCGACGAAGCGCTTGTATATTGCGGACATCGAACGAACAGCATTCTCCACCGCTGGAGATTTGCATGCAAGGGCCCACAATTTTCCTGAATTAAGTATGAGAAGCATTTGAGAGGCATTGGCACGAGACCATGCTCACTCAAGTTCAATCATTTAATCAATGACGGTTGACACTGGCTATTAATGCCTTAGCAGTCTAAGATTAGACATTGGCATACTTAGCC
>CALGTP010000675.1 GCA_937902105.1 uncultured Actinomycetes bacterium | reverse complement strand
GTTTGCTGCACATTTTTGGATTTCTACGATTCCTCTTCAAAGGATCAGGACACAACCTCCCAAACCTATTCTTACGGGGTATTTCTGGGGGTCAGGGCACCTCACACCCACTGTCTACCGTTCTGACAAGCCGAGTATTCGAGAGGGAGTCACCATGAGAAGCTGTTTGATATGGACATTCGTGGGCATATCAATTGCTGGCGGTTTGTTGGTCGGGATTGTCGCTTTCCCAATCATGATTGTTTTAATGTTCGCATTCATGATGGCGTAATCAACAGCCCTACTTAGTCGCGGCGCCACACAATCGGGCAGTCATCGTTGTGTAACTCGGCGCCCTCAACAACATTGAGATGATGCGCCTTGGCCGGTGAACCTGGTCGGGTCAGATACACCGCGTCATCGCCGCAATAGCGCAGACTAATTGCCCGTCGCGAACGGTTTGACGTATTCGGCCCGGCTCCGTGAATCGTACGCGCATGGTGAATCGTGACGTCACCTGGCTCAGTATCAAATGTGATTATCTGGCACTCACCGCGCTGCGCCATTGCTTCAACATCGGGCACAGCCGATCCCTCAGTACCAGGAATCACCATCGAGGACACAAACAAGTTCGGTTGATAGAGATCCGGCCACCGATGTGACCCAACAACAAAGCGCACCGAACCAGAATCAGCTGTGACCGAATCAAGAGGACACCACATCGTGCATACCTTGTCACCTTCGCAATGGAAGTAACCCATATCTTGATGCCAAGCCGTGCGCTCAATCGTGCCCGGTTCTTTGAACAGCACACTGTCCTCCCACAGATGAATCCGACTTGACTTCATAACTTGTCCGGCGATCGCAGGAAGCACAGTGTTGCATGAGAAGTCACGGAACTCTTGATGCTCAAGCCAATGATCAACGCCAGCGAAAAATCTGCCACGTCCCGACGCGGGAACATCACCGCGTTGCACATCTTGCCCGCTCGCCGCAATGGCATCACCCATCGCCGAAAGATCAGCCACACCAGATGTACCGACAAGGGCGGCCACTGGTTCACTCATGTCATGCAACAACTGTGGATCAACGATCGCCCGCAGGCACACAATCCCATCGCGCCAAAAGGTTTCAATCTCATCGGCAGTTAATTCTCGAAGCATCTTCTGGGCCATGACTGTTATCCCTTCGCTGAAAATCCGCCGTCCACAACCATGGTGTGGCCGGTAGTGAATTGGCTAGCTTGCGATGCGAGAAATAACACCGCTGGTGCGATCTCATCGGGTAAACCGATTCGATTCAACGGCGTACGATCCAGATGAGGTTTGGTCATCGCATCAAAACTCAGCATCGGCGCTGTCATATTTGAAGCCACTAAACCAGGGGCCACAGCATTGACGCGAATATTGCTGCCGGCATAATGAACAGCCAAAGTTTTTGTCATCTGCACGACCGCTGCTTTCGCCGCTCCATAACCAGGCACAAACTCAACAGCAAAGAACGAAGCCAATGAAGCCAAGTTGATCACAGAAGCCCCACCAGCCAGCGTCGACTGACTGAGCACAGGCTTCAATAACTGCGTCAGGCGAAAAGCGGCTGAAATATTGATCTGTAGAGTTTCTTCGAAAACATCGGGGTCATATTCGTTCCCACCATTGGGCATCACTTGCCCCGCATTATTCACGAGAACATCAAGGGCATTCACAGATTGAGCAAGGTCAGCAATTTGCTGGCGATCACTCATATTGCATTGAAGATATGTGAAACGAGAAAGATCATTCTCGTAGTCGCTGACAGCGGGGCGAGTCCCAGTGATTGCCACTACCGCTCCAGCATCAGCGAAGGCTGAAGCGATCGCAAAACCAATTCCATTTGATCCACCTGTGACCAACACCTGTGACCCAGTGAAGTTAAAAGTTGTGCTATTCACCAGACCTTCTCCCACTTTCTTGATTGTGCACTGCGCACAATGGCGTTAGCCGCCGCTACCTCTCCGAGCGAATATCGCGCATCGGCCGCTAAAGGCGTGCCATCTAAAATCGCAGCCTCAAAATCTTGCCAGACACCCTTGTAACTATCCATGTAATTTCCATGCCCAACGACGGTGCCTTGCCAATCTTTCCCATCAAAGAGACGCACTTCGCCGAGTGCCGAAATCACAATCTCCCCAGTTGTTCCCGTGAACTGAAAATGGGGCTGAAGCCCAACAGCACCCGTTGCCAAAATCACATCGAAACTGGCGACAACACCCGACTTGAAAACACACAGAGAACGAACCATGGATTCGCCTTCCATTTTTTCCCACAAACGTCCAGTGACCGCAACGACTTCGTCAATCTCTCCCAAGATCATCCGCAGTGGACGCATCCAATGTGAACCAGTATCTAAAGCGACTCCACCGCCAGCAGCCGATTGTTGAAAGCGCCACGATTCATCGCTGGGGTAGAACTCTGGGGTAATGCCAAAGTTGTGCCATGAGCGTGCGGTGACAAGTTCGCCGATCGCTCCCTCGGCAATAAGTTTTTGTGCCATCACAACTTCAGGCCAGTACTGAGCATTTTCAGTCAACATAAAAACTCGATCAGGGTGACGAGCCGCAGTCGCCAAAATTCGCTCGCAAGCCTCAAGAGTGGGAGCCATTGGTTTTTCCAAAGCCACATGTACGCCGGCCTCTAAAGCCTGAGTGACCAAATCTTCGTGCAGATGATGGGGAACCAAAATCGCTAACGCATCAACACCGATCTCCAGTGCTTCAGCGATTGACGAACAGGCAGCACCCCCGGTGATCCCAGCCAGTTTGTCGGCATTCGCCGCGACGACATCGACACAGGCGGTCACGGTTGTGCGTTGAGCATGTTGCAGAGCAGTTGCATGCCATTGAGCGATTGCCCCACAACCCACAAGCCCAAGACGAAGATTCCCCACGGGTATGAGATTACTATGGACAAGTAATCATCGTGACAAGTGGGGGGGACATGACGACGAAAATACACATCTCTGATCTCCGTGAACCCCAGTTAAGCGACCTGCAGAAAATGGCTCGGGATTATGGCGAAAGCCTGTCCTTAGATATGTCGTCAGCGGGCATCTTGCAAGAGGCGATGACCCGAACTGGGCTTGATGACTTTGGACCGATGGACTTTGTGGGTCGGCTGGATATGTGGCTCGATGAAGTGGCGCACGATCCGGATCGCCTCGGCATTGGCCATTTATCTCTGCGCAATAGTTGTGTGCGCTATGCAGCGAATCGACTTTTGACGCATGACCTCCTTCGTCGCCATCCCGAAATTCATGACATCAAAATTGAGCGTCCGATTATCATCGTTGGATTGCCAAGGACAGGCACTACTCATCTGCTGAATGTTTTATCAGCCGATGATCGTCTGCGCTCGATGCCACTCTGGGAAAGTTATGAGCCAATACCCATGGTGGGCGAGGACGCCGACGCTGCGGGCGTTGATCCGCGCTATGCGCGTTGCGAAAAAGAGTGGGAACAAATGCAAATGGTGACACCCCACATTGCCTTGATGCATCCCATGGACCCAGATCATGTGCACGAAGAAATTGAATTGATGTTGCCAGACTTTTCTTCATACAACTTGGAGTGGGTGGCGCGTTGCCCGCAGTGGCGCGATTATTACCTCTCACAAGATCAGCAGCCGCATTACGACTACATGCATACGATGCTCAAAGTGATGACTTTTTTACGCCCGCGAGATCGATGGATTCTGAAGTCGCCTCAACACTTTGAACAAATCGGTCCGTTGATGAAGACCTTTCCCGATGCCACCGTTGTGATGACTCATCGTGACCCAGTGTCGGTCATTCAATCGGCAGCCACAATGATGACGTATGCCGCCCGCATGGCCTACCGCACGATTGATCCTGGTTGGTATATCGATTACTGGACCGACAGAATTGAAAAATTGTTGACTGCTGCGGTGCGCGATGTCCACCTCATTCCGCAAAATCAACGCATTGATGTGCGCTTTGAGGAGTTCATGGCCGATGATCAGGGGACGATTCAGCGTGTCTTTGATTTCGCCGGACATTCGTTGGATGAGCGAGCGATACAGCAGATTGAGGAAAGACTCCGTGCTCGCTCGCGGGATGGGCAGGCAACTGTTGTCTATGACGTGCGGGCAGATTTTGATCGTCAACCTTCGGAGATCCGCGAGCGATTTCAGGAATACATGGAAAAATTCAATGTTGCGACGGAAGTGAAGTGAGATGACTATGAGCGATATCGAGCAGCAAGTTGATCATTTGATTGACACCCGACCCGGAAA
>CALGTP010000674.1 GCA_937902105.1 uncultured Actinomycetes bacterium | reverse complement strand
GCAATCACATTCAGTACGTGTTCAAATGCCTTTTTCCGCAGATGCAGCCTAAGGGGCTGGAGCCAGATGCAATCACATACCGTACATGTTCAAATAGCCTTCTTCCGCGGATGCAGCCATAGGGGCTGGAGCCAGATGCAATCACATACGGTACCTGTTTCAACCGACTTACGTTCCTTGAGCTTTTTATGGAGTCCGGGCTCTGGACGCGTGTTTTACGAATTTGAATGAGCAAAGTCCATGGACCACACCGCTTGAAATTTTGTCTCGTCGTACCATGGGCTCGCTAGGGGCACGGCTGCGGCCGAGAGCCTCCTAATCTAAACCAATCGCGCTCGCTACCACTTGGGCTCAAGGTTGGGCTCGAGGCAGTTGTCTGGTAGATGAAGTGCGATGGCGGACCAGGCAGAGGCGAACGTGCCACTGCAGGAGTCGGACGGCCTAGCATCGCTGCCTGTCGACTTCGACGGCGTCTTCAGGACAGGACTGGATAGAATCCAGTCGAACGTAGTGGCACCACTGCAGGGTAGGGCTGGTGAGGTTAGATGCCACGTCTGGCAACTACTGGCTGATGAATGCCACAGGCTTTTGCGCTGGAGCACATCGATTCCAGCACCTGCCGGTTGGCAAGCATCTTGGTTCCGTGCCTTGCTAGCCACCTTGCAATGTGGGCGCACTCGAATTACGGATACTCTTGGCATGTTCGCTAATCGCCCCTGCGAAGGACACGCAGATGTTCGCGAAACCCTGCCCTTGAGACTCGGTTTTGGCAACCCCGGGAGCTTAGGGTGTGCCGATTCTACTGGAAACACTGTCAGATGGTCACCTCTGACCGACAAAACCATTGGTGTGGTTGCAGCAATCGACCGTCTGCAGCTAGACGCGGTGGGCTTGCCTGGCGCACGATTGAGAGCAAACGCGTGCCCACCTGCATCCTTCCCTTTTGGCTTATATTGCCGTGGTGGACCCAGCTACTACAGTTGTGCGGTCGCTTACGACCCGGGTCTTGTACATCGCATACGTGAGGACCTTGGCTCGGAGTCAAGAATTTGGATGGACCTTGACCTAATTGAAGGCGGTGCTCTTCATTGGTGCGTCTGCCAACTCCCGACGCAAGGGGGTGCATTGAAAGATAGGGACTGGTTGGCGGAGGTCGAAGGACTCGACCAAGACCTTACCCTCCTATCCGGCCCGTGTCAAGGGAGGGCTAGCCGTATACTCATTGTAGGAGATATCAACATACAGCCAGACGAGCTCGATCACGTGGTGGAGCGTAACAGGCAGCGCATGGTACGTTGGGACGTCCTGATGTCGAAGTGGCAGCTAATCCTCCACAATCCAGCCTTGCACTGTCACGATATTCAGGAGGTACATCTGCCTATTCGGTGCAAACATGTACGCATACAAATGGGGTCAACCCGGCATGGCCCTGGAACCGGTCGTGCTATAGACCTTGTAGTCAGTACTCCGGATGTACCTGTAGTTTTAGCCATTCACAACGGCTTACATTGCCAGCATGTCGCTTCCTGCTCTTGGCCGGTTTGCCTGGAGTATTGCCGGGGAGACCACTTCCTACAAGTGTTGTCGGTGGACCTGCATCCGGTCAGGGGCAGGGAGGCGGCCACGCCTTACTTCCCTGGAGCTTGGCACAATGTAGAAAGGTGGCACGCAGCTTTTGATCATGCATCCGTCGCCCTCCGATCCTTGCTCAGAACGGTGGAGAGTCTGGTGCATGCCACAACGCGCAGCTTGAGCAATCGACCCTTTCTTACTTGGGGTTTGAATGTCTGCGCGTGGGCGCAAACCTGTATCGCGGGCATTGCTCGAGATGCGTGGGTGCAGCTAACGGTAGGAGGAAAACGACCGCAGTGTGTAGCAGGGGGGTCGACATTGTTGCAAGTCGAGACTTGCAACGACCGCGATGTAGGTGTCTTGGCAGCTGAGCTGATGGAGTTACAGAAGCAACACTTCATTCCCACAGCTGTAATGCAGAAATGCTTTCAATGGCTCCGTCCCACCCTTCCTACACCGCCGAGCAGGCTCCGGGGCGTAGGCAGACTACTTGAGATTGACGAGTCCCACGCAGCTTGGCGCAGCCGACTTCAGCAGCAGTGTGTGCCCGGCAGGGTTTTCAATTTGGAGTACCACCGCGCAGTACTTGTTGCTTATGGTCGTATGAGGGAGGACGTGGCACATCACATCGGCAGTGGCCAGAGGGACGAGGATTTGACGCAACCGGAATTGGTCCACATCGTGCACTCTTTGGACCAGTCCAAAGCCATGCCGCCCGACTTGCTTCCACGGGCAGCCTACAAGGCAGGACACGAACTCTTCAATAGGCTGGTATGGCAGTTGCAGCGTTTGGCGGGGCCGGGGATGCTAGCGAGTCGCCCTCATTTGTGGCGCTGGGCTGTATTGTTCACCCGCTTCAAGAAGGGAGACCCGTTACTTGCTGAGGCCTATCGTTTGATTTTCATTAAGGCGCAGATGGGCTTACTACAAGAATCCCTTCTGACCTCCCGCATACAGCCTGATGTTTTCCACTGTCTTTGGGAGGGTCAGTCTGGCTTCATGTATGGCGTCGAGGAAGCGCAATGCTTACTATTGGAGTGGTGTGCGGAGGCTTTGCGGACAGGACGTTCCCTGTGGGCTGTCATGGGGGACTTTATCAAAGCTTTCCCGCGGGCATGGAGAGAGCACTTGTCACTCTTGCTCGCCGACAGACGTGCTATCACAGGAGGCTGCCTCGAGCTCCTGTGCTCTATCATGGAGGAGGATACTGTCCACATTTGGCATTCAGGCACCAGCTCGGTTCCTATTGCCCAAGGCATCCCTGAAGGCGGGACAATCGGAACCACCTGCTACACCTCGATACCAGATGTCTTCGTCCGACAGCTCCTGGCCATGGGACATGGGGTGGGGCTCCCAGTTGTCGTGCCTGCAATGTGGTCTGGGATACGTTGGGCTGGGATGGGCTGTCCAGACATGACGGTGGCACGGGATTTGGCTGCACGTATCAAGGCTGGGCACTCGCTCCCTGCTGCAGAAGCCTTGGTGGGCTCCGAAGTACTAGAAGCTTCAGCTTTGAAGGCGATGGATCTAGCTGCCCCAAGGCGCCTTGCAGCAATTGTCCATTGTGACGACCCAGTGCTGCTGGCCTCCAGTAGGGGCGAGATGAACATGATCTTAAGCTTATTAGCTGAATGGTGCTTTGATCACAAAGCCGAATTTCATTTGGGAGACGCCAAAACCATTGTCATGGTGACAAGTGGTTCCCAGCATGGTGTGGATGTGCTCCCGACTGGCAAACAGGTCACGCTGCCTGACAGGCCCCCTTGGACACCAGGCACTGGCCAGGCACTTTGTCCTCGGTCGACACACCGCTACTTGGGGCTTAAGTGGCCTGCCAGCTTTTGTTTCAAGGCCACGTTAGAAGAACGACTCAGCATTGCTTGCAATGCATTTGCCACGCTGCCAAGTTTGCTAGCGTCAAGGGCTATTCCTTTGACGGTGGCCCTAGACTTGTTCGACAGCAAAGTTGACAACTTGTTGGCCTTCGGGAGGTGGATCTTCTGTATGGTCCCTGATGCCAAATTGCGTATCAATGGTCAAGTGGCACTTTGGGCCAAGGCATTATTGGGAGGTGCACCTTTTCGGAACACCGCTGTCGCCATGAACGAGCTGGGCTGGCATCTTTCTGGCTTTGATAGAGCTGTCTTGGCAGTTGCCGCACGAAGGGCTAAGCTGTGGACTTTGCCCGCTGGCAATCTTTATGGCGATACGTTCAAATGGGCTGCTTCCTCGGGTGGCGATTCCTCATGGGCGACTCAAAGTGCTAGGTGTCTATCCGAGGCAGGTGTGCCTGACTGGCCACGCCGGCCACCATATTTGGGCTCAGTTGCCGAGTACGTCTCTCACGTGCGGGAACTCTTAGTTCAGGCGAGCCTCCCTGCTTGGACGGAACTCGTCCAAACCCATCGCAGTATCGTTCCTTATTCCGTGTACCAGGCTACTCGTAGTTCGCACATGCATGCCGTCAAGCGCATGGCCTTGGACTGGTCCGACCAGCTCTGCCTTCTCTCGTGGTGCCGCTTCCGCGCTGGGTACATTGTACTAGCGGGGCGTGATGGGCGCAAAAGCGCTGCGAAGCTTCAGGCTTGTCTTTTCTGTTCCCGTGTTATCCGGAACTGGGTGGTTCACTGTCTCAGCGACTGCACTGCATGGTCTGCCTGTAGATCTGCTTTCAAACTTTGCAGGGGTCTTGGCGAGGTTCTTTCAAAGGATGAACTCGCAAGGCTTATTCTGCAATGCCGCCCCGGTTCGGATGGCTTCGTCCTCGTGGTACGCTGGTTCGACCTCATCGACAGGCGTTCGCGGGAAACTCTTCTTACGTGAGCTCATTCTCTCCTTCTCCCTCTTTCTCTCCCTGTCCCCTCTCTGACTCGTACGTGGGAGTGCGCGGACAGCTCGTTTGCAGAAAAACAAAACAATGAGATTCCGGTTGAGTAATGCTTCTTCG
>CALGTP010000673.1 GCA_937902105.1 uncultured Actinomycetes bacterium | reverse complement strand
TGGAATTCGAGCTTGCTTAAAGAAATACTCGAATTGAACAGTGCTCTTCTGAATGACGTTTGTGCAAAACAGACACTTGCTTCTGCCTGAAACAGCATATGTAACATCAGACAACCCAATCCACCCTTTGACGGGCGCACGGCCCTTGGTATTAGCTTGTGCCTTTGGCTTCGCCTTCGCCTTCGCCTCTGCAGGGCCTGAATGCACGTGGTCCACATCATGGTTCTCGATGTCTTTCTTGAACTTCTTGCAGGAATCCCTGAGGCCCTCTAGTTCTATGTCGACACCAGGCCCTAGAAAATGCAGGCGTCTGCGCTTCATCACCACTTTTGCGTCTCCATCTTCGTCCCCGGACGTCCCAGACTCACGCTCACTGTCCTCTCCCACATCCTCCTCCTCATCGCCCGACTCATCGCCTTCGTTCGACCCACCATCATCATCATCATCATCTTCAACTATCTTCTTTGACTTTGCCGCCGCTCGCTTCGACTCCGGCTTGCGACGCTGGATCTGTTTCCTGCCACATGTTTTCCTGGATGTAACTTTCAAGCCAAAGGGCATCCGTATCTTTGCCTTCCCTGTTTTATTTCGCGCCACTCTGGGCGCTGGATCACAGCCGATGCCCAAGCTGACAGAATGCAGTGGTGGAGCGCCGGCATCGTGCAAGGCAAGATGATTCCCCACTTCCTTAGAATACGTCGCACGATATTGCTCTGAATAGGCCCAGACTTGCACCTGAAGCCGCAGCTCCTCCGCTTTACCAGTCATCCGAGTTAGGAGTGTCTTCATGATGCGGGCTGAACTCGATAGGAAGAGGTCCTGTCCAAATTGCAAACTGAAATTTGCCCTCGTGCTCCTTCAAGCCAACCAGCACATGAAGCAGCGGCTTGCAAGATACACTTCCCAGAACATACCACTCTGGCTCAACTGCTGGCGGCGGCTGCCATGATGACGACGCTGAAGAGCTTGGCGGCCTGGCACCAGACGCGTCACCGGGTGGTCCAATTTTCAACAATGTACCCGCTGTCTTCAGCTTGAAAGAAGCCAAATGGCGGTCCAGCTCCTGCACGCAAAGCTCGATCACATCGTGCAAGGGATGACTCTGACAGGTGCCACCAAATTTCTCACTGCAAACTTGGTGAAGTTGAGGCATTGACTTGGGGTTGTGAATAACCTCCATATCATAATCAAATGAACTATTGAGGTGCTCTGAACATTTGTCATGCGAGTCGTCCACAATGTACTTCTCCTTCAAGGCCGAGTTCTGGTCACCCAGAGCGAGGCCAGAATCCCAAGCAGGGTGCCGATGTGCTGTCAAGACAGTGTTATCCAAGCGAAGCTGCCCCAAACGCTTGACTTGCGATAATCTCAGACCTGATCGCACCGTGGCCACTTTTGCAGAAACAGGGTTAACGGCCAATTTCGATCGAAGCTCTTGCTGCTCGCTCGCCTTAGCCGTCAACCTCGCCATCTCATTTGGGTTGTTCTTGATGGTCTCCCAGTTCTTGCTCGAGGCGAGCTGATGGTCAAGATGCTCCTGCGAACCAACTTTGGCCTTGATGCATTCTTCCTCTTGGACGAAAATGTTGTGGGCACTGAGTCTCCTCATCCGAGGCGCAGCAGCATCTTTGAGCCTGTGTTTCTTCACCTTCCTCACTGTCAGCGCCTGAGTCGAAGGTGCAGTTGTGACAAGAATGCGAGCCGCTAGAAGCCTGGCAACTGACCGTTTCCCATCACCCCAAACTTCTCGTTCAACCTTACTTGCACAGGTGTTGGAGAAGAAAAACAGCAATAGCCCAATAACAGCGCCAACTAGAGACACGTTTTATTGACACCAAACAACTCGTATATACCCGCACACGCTCATGCAAGTGGCATGCTGTGCAGTCGTATGGTGTTGAATTCTTGCGCTGCTTACGTACGAATTCAACTGAATGGTTTTAGGGTGTTGCCCTGTAGACTGCCTGGTGTCCTGCAGTGTGATCAGGTGTAGTTTCTCAACTGCAATCGAAGAGGGGGTCATGTGGATTAAGATGTCCCAGATAAAACAAATCACACGTTGCACACGCTCCTGTATTTCCTCGTCCGTTTCACAGTTTGCAAACTCAAGGATGATAGCGGAAAAATGGGGATCAACGCAGCAATCAGCATGAGTGGTCCGCAAGTATTCCAGAAAGGCGATGGCATCCGGGAGCGACTTCATGGCCTTACATTCTTACACCAGCTGGGACGTTGCAGACAGACTGTGCCAAATGATTGTTATAATTGCTAGTTCGCATTGGCTTTCCGAAACTACTTGGCTAGAAAAGGGCTAGGACCCAATCAACCCCAAAAGCAAAAGTAATGTGCATTTCAATCACTGCACCTAAAGTACGCCAACATGCACAAACATAAACGCAAGCAACGCACTAATGAGTTTAAGTGGCGATAGGCGGGAGACTCCATGGCAAGCAATCGAACGGAAAGACTAGCCTACGCCAACCATCGCACATGCACCCCAGGAGCGACAAGTAGCACCCCTCGAAGGACAACTGGCCAGGGAGCCAGGGCAACCACATAGGATCTTCAGGAGGCGCAAGCAACATGGCGGCATAATCTCGGACAGTATTGCAGCCCTGCTTCCCCGTGAGGAAAGCAAGCGTCATTTTGACAATGTCCTTAGACGAAAG
>CALGTP010000672.1 GCA_937902105.1 uncultured Actinomycetes bacterium | reverse complement strand
TGTGGTGCTTAAAGCAATTCCACACGAGGAGAAGAGTAATTTCACACATGCAGTACGCTGGAACAGGCTGCTTGAACATGTTGGAAGGGACAATGGAACCCATGAGTGAGCAAGAAGTTGGACACCTGGATGCAGAAGATGCGGCAAGGATTCGAGAGGTGAAAAGAAAAGGAACTGACTTCCCCAGCAACAAACTGCCATGCATACAACTACAAGGGCCAAGGCTGAGGTCGGCGGTGTGTGACAGTACGGTGGAACAAGAAGACTTGGTTCAAGGGGAGCAGACAATTGCAGATGTGTCAGTAGAAGATACAGAGGAAGAGCAAAGAGCAGATGAAAAAGCATATGATGAACAACAGTTGCAAAGTTTCTGTGCTCAGCTGGAGGAGGTTATGGACACAGAGTGGACTGTTGAAACAACACAACGGTTTTTGACAGACCAAATTGCGGAAAAACTAGCAAACATTTTGGAACTACAACTACTACCCACACCTGGAGACAGGATGCAAGTGTTACTTGCATGGTATGATGAACTGGATTATTTTGCGGAACAGTGGTGCCACCCAGACAAGTTCATTGCATTCCAAGATGCCATTTCGGCCTTTATTGAAACACAAAAGAGGCTGGAGACAAAAACGGTGGAGGCCAGAAGTACAACAAAGCCATGGCAACCGTTGGAGGAGAAGGAGAAGCTTTTGCAAGGCAGGCCACAAGTGGCCATGCCACACCAGACAGAAGAACTCACGGATGAAGTCTTCTATAAATACGACAGGGCAACAATTCAGTACGAGGGTGCCTGCAACATTCTGGACATGGTTGCATTCATTCGGCCAGTTTACATTGTTCTGAACCTTTGTGCCGGCCACCGCAGAGGGGGAGACATACAAGCACAGATAGAATGGGTAATAAACGAAGACCTGTACATTATGATGTGTTTGTCGCTGGACATTGCTATTGACGAGAATCTCGGAGATCTCACAAATGCAGAGACGGTCTCGTTTTGGAAGTTGCAAGGACGTAATGGGAGGGTCCAAGGAGTCATTTCCAGTCCGCCTTGCGAGACATGGAGCGTCGCCAGATATTTAATGGTGGAAGGACAGAAGGCGCCGCCACCATTAAGGACTCTAACTGCCCCGTGGGGGAAAGATGGCCTCACTCTGAAACAATACAAACAACTTCACCTGGCCAACGTTTTATTGGGAGTGGCGCTAGATTTCACCATGATAATGCTTGGAACAGGAGGATTTGCCATGCTGGAGCATCCTTCGGCTGCCGCTTTCAAGATTTCAGCGCCATCCATCTGGAGGTTGCCTTTTACCCAGATCATTGCCAACTCCCCCGCAGGGAAGCTGGTTCATTTCAGGCAGAGGGTGCATGGGCAAATTTCGGAGAAGCCCACCACCTTGCTCACAGTCAGGTTGCAGACTTTGAGCCGGTACATCCACAAGCCGCAATGTTACATTGAGCAGCAGCCCAAACGAGTGCTCGGAGGGCTTACAAAACAAGGCACATGGGAAACAGCAGCTGCAAAGGTGTATCCACCTTCCATGTGCAGAGCAATAGCGCTGGCGATCAAAGACTCCATGGATCGCAAGGCCGGAGTTTATTCAACGGAACACGCTTTGGATGCCTGTGCTGATTTGGAAAGTTTCTACGTGCAACACGACCCGTACATGGAAGAGAAGGGGCACGCGCAAGACTACATGAATTTTAACCTGGCGGAGCCAGGAGCTTGAGCAACCGCAAACCATACAACAATAGGATACTTTAAGTTTAAAGGTTTTGGGCCAAGGTTTGAGCCGGAATTTGAGCCGGAGTTTGAGCCGTTTGAGCACAATGGACATTAGCTCGAGCCGGATACCCCTGCCCTATGGGACCATCCTATGGATTCCCTATGTGTTTTTACTTTGCTTTTTGACTCACCAGGTAGGGGGTTTAGCAACTAAGTTGGCAGGATTCAGCCAATACCGTCTACAGTATGGCAAGAAACGAGCAGTTGAACCTTCAGCCATACTTCCAATCCATTGGGCTATGACCCCTTCACAACTGCTCGTTTTATGCCATGCGGTAGGCTAGTCAGGTCGATGCTTAGCTAAACTATCACCACAAGGACTTCGTCCAGTGATAGAAAGTAACCTGGCTGCCAACCGAGGATTTGTATGTCTACTGGTTCTATCCCATAAGGGACCTTGGGATAGAGGCACGGGCGCCAGCTG
>CALGTP010000671.1 GCA_937902105.1 uncultured Actinomycetes bacterium | reverse complement strand
CGCCAGCGCCGCCGCGCGAAGCTTAAGGCTCAGGACCATGTCGCGAACCGCGGAATTGTCGTCTGTCGGCGCCGGGAGCCCCTTCATCGCTTGATGGAGGCCTAGCTGTGCGACAGAGAAGTCGTTGATGTGCTGACACAGGATACGCCCCGCCATGTTATTGACGAGCGAACCCGTGATCTCATGGAAACTTGCACTGTACGTCGGCTCAGCCTGGCTGACTCCGGGCGGCACGATTGGGCACACTTCCAGGAGTGCATGGATCTCAGCATCCCGGCGTTTCTCGGCGCAATCACCGAACCCCTTGGCAATGGTGCAAAACGCACTGATGCAGGTCGGCACGCCATCGATCTGGCGTTGCAGCCGGGCAGTCAGGACCGGTGACAGGAGCCGGCGCAGACTGTCGTCCAGAGCTGCCAGCTGCGGAATCTGGGCAATCAGGTGATTACAGCGCAGCTCGACAAGGAGGAGCGCAACCGCAGACTTGTCGCGAGTACCCGACCGCGAGAGCACATAGGCAGGGTTAACCTCCATCAAGTCGACCACGGCCTGCACGCCCTCCTGGACCGTGCCAGTACCCTCAGGATTGACGACACGCCCCGTTGGTTTCATGCCAAGGGCGATTGAGGCGACGGCAGCGTACTTGTCCCCACCGGCGATGCCACCCACAGCGGTCAGTACAGTGGTGACAGCAGCTCGCCACTCGAGCAAATTCGTCTGCGGCGCCTTCTTGATGAGAGAAAGTGCGTTCGCAACCGGTGTTTCCAACGCCTTCTTGGCATGGTCGGTGAGTTGCGCACTACTCATCTGCAGCAGCTGCGCGCACTCTTCAGCAGTGACGCGCGGCGACGGATGATGACCACCTCCTCCGTGATACTGCGGAGACCCACCACCCCATACCGGCAGGCGGTGATTAGGCGTGGCCCCAATGGCAGTGGCACGCACTGGGACGGAATGACCCTGATGAAACGGGCTGCGCGGCGGGGAGTCGTCCGGCAGGTCGCCTGACATATAGTCGGGGACGGGCCCGTACGTGCGACGCGGCGGGACCGGGTACTCGTCCGGGTAAAGAGCGCCAACGTCATCGTCACCACGGAAGTTATCAAACACGGTCGGCGCATGCTCCGGATGAGCGTACTGGCGGGAGAATCTACCCGTGCCGGCGTGACGGTAGGCGCGCCCGTGCTGCATAGCAGAAATCGACACGGTCGTCGGCATCGCGCCACCGTTGTTCGTGGCGCCCCCAGCATGGAGCACCACAGTGCGGACTGCATTAGACACGTCGGTCGGTCGGCCGCGGCGGAGAGCATAGTCTGCGCCCGGCGGAGTCGGCGAGGCCTCGGTGCGCACCGCACCAGGCGTCGGGTTGGAGTCGTGGCCAGGTGTCATACCGGGCTCACGCTGTTGGAACGCACCTCCAGAAATAGCGCTGGCAGGTGGTAGGACCGGCAGGTCAAGGATCGCCTGGAACGGATCGTCGTCCACATTGGCATCGCCCGTCATCGCCGCAGTACTGCCGGCTGGTAGGGCACTGTCAGATCGGACAGGCCGGACGGGGTTGGTGACGCCGGCATTAAGCCCGGCCGTCGTCGGTGCAGGGGTGCCCGGCGCGAAGGTCGCCGGCACCGCGGTCACACGGGCTGGTTTGGCCGCCTCGAACTGGTCGAGACCCGTCTCGCGGGTGCGGAAGCTGTCAGCAGCAGCTGTAGTCTCGTGCCCCGTGTCGTCGAACACGGGCACGGAATCATCGGTCGGTGGGCCGCGCCGAACCGGAAGTTGGTCGTCAAAATCGAACTCGTCCATCGTGAAATAACCGACGGGACGAAGTCTGGAGGAGCAAAGTGCGGATAAACGAAGAACAGGAAGTCGTTGCCGCTGGTCTCAACTGAGCCAGAAGCCACTAGCCGTCTGGGGGGGTTTGGGAGTTCCGGTGCTGGCAGGGAGGAGTTCAGATAGCGACTCTGAACCCGTAATCCAGAGAGCGACTCTGAACCCTTTGCTGGCGAATCTGACCTGAGAGGCAGATGCAGGGACGCGTGAACGCGACTCAACTGGAATTCAATAATAAGTTCAGACACACCTGAGAGGCAGATGCAGGGACGCGTGAACGCGACTCAACTGGAATTCTGCCTCTCGGTCTACGGAGCTAGCTTTAAGAGTTCGTTGACCGAGCTCGTCAAAGTCCAGACAGGTCATGGTCATTTGAAACGTAACGATTGTGACAAGTGACCTGGCAAGTCTAGGTACTGTTCTGATGAGAGTACTAGCTTTAGGCCTTCACATCCAGGGGGACTGAATAGCTGGATACTCCTTGAGTGTTCAGTCAAGGGGATATCCCGCTCCTCGCCTCCTCACCCTGCGATTGGAAGGAATAATGTTTCACCGGAGTTAGTATGGACAGTAAAACATGATACTGTCGCGATGGCGAGTAAATGTTGGCGTATCCAACGCCTTTGTGAACAAATCTGCCACATTATGTTCCGTGGAAACATGGACGCACTGTATGAGATTGCTGTCACGCAAGACCTTCAGCCACTGCAAACGACAATCAATGTGGCGAAGTTTCGACCTGCCGGAATGACTGGTTTGTTTCGAAAATGCCAGAGCTGCCATGTTGTCGACCTGTATTATCACCGGCCGTGGAACTGGCATTCCTGCTTCTTCAACGACATAACTGTACGCAAGCACCTCACTCGCGAATGTACCGAGTGCATAAGTTTCAGCCGCTGCAGAACTGGTGTCGGCATGTTCATCCGAGATCGCTGCATGTGCCGTCACAGCCGGCATACCAGCGTCGAAATTCGCTGACAGCGATGCTGAACCAAATTGTATCGAGGACACCTTCGAACAAAATGCGATGACCGCACTCCCTTGCAGGATGATGTAGCCATGCTGTGACCTACGAGCATTGCCCAGTTCTGCATTGCCTGCAAAGTCAGCATCGCAGTAGCAGCGCAATGGCACATGCACATTCAACTCCTGACGCAACGACAATTTGGCAGTTGTCGCCAAGTATCGAATGATCTGCACGACTTTGTCAAATGCTCCTTGGCACGGCTTAGCAACATGCTGTGCAACTCGGCTGTAGGCATAGCGGATATCTGGCCGAGTGGTGTGACTCAGCCAGCCTATCATACCAACTGCTGTGATGAACCACTGCTTGCGGTCTGCACTGAGCTCCTTGAGGTCGGTGATGGATCCAGTAAACGGCACATGCATAGGGATGCAATCCGGCATGTTCAAGATGACCAGCATGTTCTTGATATATGGTTCCATGCACATATACACATGTGTCTCATCCTCGTGGATGGTGACACCAAGATAGTCAACAGAATGCCCCGGTTTGAGCCACTGCTCTGGCTTGCAATCAAACCGCTTGGTAAGCTGAGAGTAAAAGTTGTTCTGGTCATCTTCCGTGCCGATCAACATGAGGTCGTCGACATACAGAATCAACTGAAGAATGACCTTGTCACCACGAGTTTTCGTGTAAATAGCGGGCGCATTTTGCCCCTGCACAAAGCCTGGACCTCCCTGTTCTTCCGACGATGTCATCCAGTCCTGGAAAGTGTCCTGCCAACGTTTCGGTGCTGAACAGGATCCATACAATGGCTTTTGTTGATCATAATACCGCCAGACCTGGTCAATAGGCGAGTGGACACGCAAGAAGCGCTCTACATCGTCGCCAAATCTGTTCGACTGACAGTAAGCATTGCACACATCTCGAATGCTAACCTTGAGCTTGGCTGCCTCCGTTTTCCCAGCATATCGACCTGACTGAAACACCAGCGCACGTATCCCAGGCCATGCTGCAGTGGTGGAACTGTAGTTGAAACCCTTTCCATCGGTGTAGATCTTATCCTCCAGATCACCTCGCACCACTATCCGGGCTTTGAGCTCACCTGTGCGTTTGCGGTCTAGCAGGACACTACACATTGTGGTGGCAGGAGACTTGAGCGCACGAGCGTATTGGGCCGTTCCAGGCTGAATCTCAGTCATGACGCCCATACTGACAATAGACGCGATCTCTTTCTCGAATGCTGCCACTGCCTCTAGCCGCTGAGGTGATGCCAAAAATTGCTTCCAAGATAGATTGCGTTGCTGCTCAAAATCCGCTTTGTTCGCCAAGGCAGCCTGTCGCTGGGGCGCACTCAAGTTGTAAGTTTCCGATGGCTCTTCTGCATCTAGGCATACCATGACCGACGCATGCAACGCCGCAGCCGCATCGGGATCGAGACCTTCAGCTACTGCTTCCGCAGTGACCTGAACTTGCAGATGTTGACACCGAAGATCATAGTCATAGTCACAGCGCCTGTACGGGACAACTGTACCATCGCTGTTCGGAAATGACTGCTTGAGTGCCTGCGCCACAGTCAGTCCATTGAGAGCAAGACACCTTGCCGCGATGTAAGGTTTCCTCGAGTTCTTCCTGCCCAGCTGTATACGCAGTGCATCATCAGCTGAGGTAAGCATTACACCAGTCTCAGTGGTAACAGCATGGCGAGCCACAGGCGCAGGCTGAGCGCTCACACCTGGTTTAGCTGCGGCTCTCCCATCAGCGGTAACCTGAATCAAGTCAGAGCCAGGGAACATGCCGACAAACCCATGTGCATCGACTAAGATAGTACCACTGCGACTTGAACCCCGAGTTGTTAACATCCGATGGTGTCCATTGCGCAG
>CALGTP010000670.1 GCA_937902105.1 uncultured Actinomycetes bacterium | reverse complement strand
TCTGGTCCAACGCCGTTTTCAACTCGTAGGCCCAAATAAATGCTAAATTCGCGTGCGTTTTTGTTACACACACATCGCACTCAATCCGTGCCAAGACACAGTGCGAATAGAAGTCTGAGGCCTGCTCTGTCCAGTACTCGGACTTCCTTTGCGATGTGCCATATGTGAATTTGTTTTGCAACCCTTCACGTTCAGCAGTGGTTCTCTGCGTGGTAAGCAATGCCAAAGAAACATATTTCGGCTTAAGCCAGCTTGATGGGGAAAATTTGCTTTAGACGCTGATTAAAACTGAATGGCGTTGGCCATTATTATCAAAGTACAACTGGCCCATCAATCTAGTTCTTAGCTTAACTAGAGTAGAGCCTGCACTAGCTGCGAACAAATACGAGCTCGTGGTGGGCAAGTTGATCAAGATGGGCAGGTTGAATAACAGTCTATCTTAGGGTGTTCTTATTTACCGTTTCTTGGTCGTGGGACATGAAGCTTGCATGCAAAGACAAACAGCGGAGCAATGGCAGCTGCAACATCTCAGGAGCCCACTGCAGGAGCTGCTTCACCAAAGCATCTTCGCCAACGCCCTGCACATAGATAGCATTCACTGCATCTTGTTCCTCGAAGCTCCCGGTCCCATTGGAAGCAGCTACAAGAGCGATTGCTTGCCACTGTCGAAATGAAAGCTTAATAGCCTCCCTCACTTTCTCCAATGCTGGGGTCGGCTCCTCTTGCAAGAACTGAGCTGCTTTTGCACGGAAAGCCGTCCAGATTGCAATGACCTCGCGCCACGTGTTCATGTGGCATGCGTTTCTCTTTCATGCCGATGTTGGGCAATGATGGCGTTGCAGAGAGTCTGATCATCAAGGAACGAATCACCCCCGTCAATGTCGCCATGCACACATCTGTCGCGCACGAATGCGTGCGTGTACATAAACACAGGCACAAGCACGTAAACACTCACGCCTTCAACCCGTGTAACATCCCGTACGGAAATGAATCACGCACAAATGACACAAGTGGCATGTTCAAGGTTCTGCTTTGGACGTGTTACGTTCGTTAACCCAACAACGCCTTGTCACGCGAACTCTCCTCTTCTGCCATCAAGGTCAAGAGGGTGGCATTGCGAAACACGTCGTGGAACTCCCGCAACATGTCTGCTGTCTCCAAAGGGATGTTGGCCAGAGCTGGCTTGCGGATGTTGAAGCTCCCAGGTTTGATGCTGGTCTCGGTGGTTACTGGCCAAACGCACCTTAGAAACTGCTGCAGGGAGCAAGTTTTGCGACGTGTGTCATGTGTGATGTGGGATGTGCATTGTCCGTCGCTGGTCAAAAAAACAGCACGATCGCCTGCACAACTAATTCAATTGATTGCTGGGTTTCAACATGAATCCCTTGAACTCAAAGGATGCTAAACATGGTCTGGCGCACGTGGTCTAGGATTTGGCAGGGTGGAATCTGGTAGTTTATGATCAATATCCCTACTAAAAATCGGCTTCGCGCAGCGTTATCCAGACCACGTTTTGTCCAGACCGTGTTTAGTAGCATTTAATGGGCATTGCAGAACATACGTGCTGAAATATATTTTCAAACATGATCTCGACCTAACATTTTGCGGACATGCATTTGGTGGTTCTCTGGTCACGCACAGCTTGTGTCGCAACACCTTCTGAGAACTGCACTCAACAATCAAACCACCCATCGTCTCAAGGGCTTCTGTGCTCAAGTAATGCTTGATCATGGCTTTGATGGAATAGATCTGCATGGGCAAGGTCCTGAGCGGCAAATCAACTCACCCGTTGTTGTACATTGTAGCTAGATGGGGCTTGGTAAAACATTCAAAATGAAATCAACACTGCCCTGTCGCATGGCGCCAAATATGCACCGAAACCATTCGTCAAGAACAAATCATAACAGTAAACAAAGAAAGAAACAAAGACAGAAACAAACCCACAAACAAACAAACGAGCAGGCAAGCAAGCAAGCAAGCAAACAAACGGAGTGTGGGGGGACAGCCCTGAATTTGGACATCTCATTCCAGATCCGATGGCATTTGTTAATCTCTACCCCGCTGCGTAAGTCCCCTACTAGCAAAACCCTCTCTCCACCACAAACAAGCTTGCACCCCCCTTGAGTTGGGACATCTTATTCAAATCCACGGGTATAGTACGGGTAGGTGGCTGTTCCCCGCGAAATCAGATGTGAACCCAACTCCTATTAATAACTCCCCCCTCTCCATCACAAGTGGGTTTGCACCCTCCTGAATTGGAAAACCAGATTCAAAACAGCTGGCTTAATCAATAAAGATCACTCGTCGAAAAGCAACACATACACCATGAGAATATTATGCCCTATGTGCCCCCCTGTAGGAACCAATAAAAACAACAATAAAAAACCGTGCAAAACTATCCATAAACGAGCAAAGCTCATCAGTTAAAAGCAAGTGAATGCAGCAAGGCATGCCAAATAAATTGGGCCTATCCCCTAATAAGCTGCACCCTCCCTGCCGCCTCACTCTTATTAGGACCCACCCCACCCTCCAGGAAGGCGGTCTTAATATAATAGGGCGCTATAGGGGGCAAGGATTACTGCATTTTCTGCCACAGATGACCGTTATTGTTGTCCACCGTCGTAACACGCACAAATGAAACACAACCACCTGCAAACGTGCTCTGTCACCTCAGCCCCCTACACTGACTTCAGATGCTCGGCCACCGTGGAAAACGCTTCCTGTGCTGCTGGGTCAGCGTACTGCCACCTGTTGCTTGCCAACAAAGCAGCCGCTTTCCCTGTCGCAATCATGCTTTCCTGCTTCAGCTGCTCAGCGACGTCCGTGAAGCCCTGGCACCAAAGGCATTTGCAAGAAAGGCATTGGCGAAAAAGGAACGATATTAAGTTAGGGACGCACGTGCTTTGGGACGCACGTGCTTTGAATCGCAATGACATTGCATCAAGCTCGTGTGCTACAAATCGAATACCATCATGACACTGCATCGAGCTCGTGTACTGCATATTGCATATCATCATGACACTGCATCAAATTCACGTTGTGAACATCGCAAATTAGCAAGACACATCCCAAGTCAACGGAGCCGGCAATTCCAGCTCAACAAAGCAGTAGGCGTAAACTACTGACTATTAGTTGTTCCCCTTGGCAGCCTTCAGCTGCGCCTCTGCTTTCGCCAGCAGCTTCCCCCAGTCCTGCTGGACTTCGAACATCATCTTCGGATTGTTCAGCACGTCCACGTCCATCGCCTAAGCTGCAAAAGCCCACGCGTAGGGCGTAGGCAGATATCGGCGGGTCCTGGAAATGCCCTGGGGCGCAGGTCTACCAAGGCCTACCAAGGACTATCAAGGACTACCAAATGGACTCCCCGAAGCCTGCCGAATGGATCCCCCAAACCCAAAAAACGACAACCAAGGACTACCAATGCTTAACAAATCGACCCCACCTCCCCCCCCATCCCCAGGCCTGCCAAATGGACCTCCCAAGCCACAAAAAGGAGGAACCCCCCAGCCTAGCCAAATGAAAATATCAATCTCAGATATGTCAATGTTATCAAAGGCACACTATGAAGGACGGATTTATTTCTTACACTAGCTGCTACGCACGCAGGAACGCAAAAAACAACTGCTGGCGCGTGCTCAAACACTGCTGGCATTCGCTCTACACGAATATATCCTAAACTGGCGTACGTCAATACACAGGCGTATGTGCCTCCACAAAGTGTGTACCAACACTGCCTGCGTGTGAATGCTACTGGCGTGTGGCTTACACAGCGTAGTGTTTAAGCTAAGTCCATCACCACACCTGAGTCAGTGTCGACGATGCTGCCGCGCTTCCGGCCGCGGGTGCCGGCTTGAGCGGCAGGGCCGC
>CALGTP010000669.1 GCA_937902105.1 uncultured Actinomycetes bacterium | reverse complement strand
AGTACTATTTCCGTCGAGAGTCCTCCGTTCTGACAGGGGTGGTGTGGCACTCCTGGCATCCTGGAACACAGGTTGTGAACGTTTACTGCTATCTAGTACGGAGCGGGTTGCCAAAGGGCTCTGGGACTGCGCTGCACGAGGCGTTTCGACAGCAGATGCTGGATGCGCATCCGACCTTGCTTTCCTTGTGTTGCCCAATGAAAGCGTGCAGGCTGCATGCGGGCGCGTGGCTGGCGCGCTTGGGATACGATACCGACGTTCTAGCATCATCGTGTGCTCAAGGTCCTCGAGATGGTGATCAACTGGTGCTAAGGGTACGTGCGGCTCCAGATGATGGACTTGGGCGCATGAAACGCCCTCGAACGGTGCCCGCCCTTCCATCACCGCGACCTGCGCCTCCGCCGGCGCCTCAGCCCGACCCGCCGCTGCCACTCTTAGGCGTTACTTTCACAGGGGCATGTCTCGAAGATGCGTTGGCCTCGAGATTCTCATACTCGCTTGCCACAAGCCATGCTGAAGCGAAGGAACTCCTTGCAGAGTGGAGGGAGCATGAGAAGGATCTAGGCGTCGCCGACCTTCGAAAGGATTACGTGCCCGACTGCGGTGGTTCCAAGGCGCTAGACGACGACTCGAACCCTCAAGTCCTCGTATGGTTGCGCGCTACGTCCGCTGCGTATCGCATCGGGTTCGCTGGTGCCACAGTTCGTACTGGCCGGACTAGGAAGGTTGCGACCCTGCAGCGCTTCTTCATTGAGCGGAGCTGGCGGAAAAGCAAATTCGACAACATGCCCTTTGGGCCCCGACCCCCGAGCGAAGTCCTGCTCAGGCAGTTTCTCCTCGAGGCGGCCCGAAATCACGACTGCACGGCGATGGAATTAGGCGCAGGACTCAGCCAGTCAAGGTTACATCGAAGGTTCTTCGAAAGGCTGAGGTGCTTCAGTAGCGACATGGTGACAGGCCACATGACTGGCGTGATCGATATTGACGTGCTTCTGAGGACCCTTGGTGAACCATCATCTCTTCCACTCGGGATTGGGTGGGCGTGCGGCGCATGCACGATTGATAATGCTGACGGTGCTGACCGTTGCACCGTGTGTCAAGCTCTGCGACGCGAAGAGGATCGCTCTGTATCGCTAATTGAGTGGGCGTGCGGCGGATGTACGCTGCTTCAGGATCCAAGGGCGCTCCAATGCAGTATGTGTGGTACGAACAGAGAATGTTATGATAGTACATGAGCCACATTCTGTAAGTACATGAGTATGCATGGTCGCATTTCAAACCAGGCGAGACATACCCTCACCTCGCTCCCAGAGTCTTGCTGAGCTCCAGACATGGGTAGCCGCAGCTTTCCTTGGTCTCCGTCGGTGTCTGCTCCGATTGGTAACCACGACGACGGTACAGTGATTGAGCACGCGTATTATTCGTATGCACGGTGAGGTAGCAGAGGCTGAGGCCCATGGTCCTCAAGTCGTCCTCGGCAGCAACCATCAGTGCTGTCCCAACCCCTTTGCCTCGGAGAGACGCATGAACGTGCAGCTCGTGAATGTAGCCGGCAGGGCTTCCTCCGTACATGGCTTTGCCATAGGCGATGAAGCCTAGCACAGACGACTGTCCTTGTGCAGCCGAAGGTGGATCACGGACCACCATCCACGTCTTTGTCTTCAGACCACTCAGCTTAAGGCGCATGTGGGTCGGGCCGATCATGACCCCACACCCCTGCAATCCCTGATCGACGAGCAATTGGACGTCGCCTTTTAGTTCTTTGTCGCTCACAGCGCTCCCCAGTTCCTTTGTAACGAGAGCTCCTGCGAGGTGCAACCGGACGTAACGTTGCAGCTCCATCACCGCGAGGTTCGTAGCCTTGGCTGTTGTGGCAGGCCGTTTTGCCGCGGCAGTGCTGTCTGCCGCCGCGCCATCTGCTGGCCTCTTGCCGCCTCCCTCCGCACGCATGGGCTCGCCCTCAGGATTACCCTCAGGATCCGTGGTTCGGTGAGGTGCACGTGGAG
>CALGTP010000668.1 GCA_937902105.1 uncultured Actinomycetes bacterium | reverse complement strand
GGCGGCGAGGAATCCGGTGGTTCTAAAGGGATGAGGGTGTTCACCCGGCTTGCCTCGGTGGGGTGATGGGATATGGGCGAGTGGGGAAGTGGAGCGAAGTTCGTCAAGTGAAGAACAACATTTGATTGGGGAGAATGGAGCCGGACTTCTGAGTCGAGAGAGGAGTTCGTTGGGAGGGAGAGTTGGCCGATGGTGTTTGGGTAGATTTTCCCAGAACAGTCTGACTAGGTCTGTGAGGCTTTTTTCCAATGGGTGGCAACCGAGTCTGTTCAGGAGTGCTACGTTGGAAAGCTCGGCAAGGTGGGCCGTATGTAATTTGATGGCGTACCACGCATACATGCAGAAGGCCGGCTGAGGAGCAGATAAGTACACCCTGTCAATGTCTCCGCCGACTTTGGTAATGAGATCAAAGAGCGCTCCGACTACAGGGCACCAGAGAAGCAGGTGCTCTCGGGAGTTTTCAGCTTTGGCACAAAGTCGGCATAGGGGAACGTCCCCTGCCGGATGTGTGAGTAGTTTGAGCTGAAGCAGCGAGAAGAGTTGCTGCAGAGACTCCGGACACTTACTAGATGAGGAGAGTTCAAGGGGTGCATGTAAGGAGGGGTCGGCCGTGAGGGCATGCGTAGGAATGTTGGCTTTATGAAGTAGTTTAAGGATGTTAGGACAGGCTGCGAAGGGAGCATAGATGCCGAAAGGGAAGTATAGAGTATCAGGGTCGCATGATGCAATCCAGGCTGGTTCAAAGATCTGGGGAACTGCTTGGGCAGCTATTCTACAGAAGACACAGGTATGGAAGGGGGGGGGTTCGAGCGTCCAGAACCTCCTGCGTCTGAAGTCAGGTCTTCCGTTGAGCCAGAATTCTAGGATGGCATGTAGCACGTTAGGCTCCGGCTTGAGTTCAGCGAGCCTGAGGAGTTCACTGGCATCCGTTGGTAGTTGCTTTCTATTGGTGGCACGTGCTCGATATTTGTCATACCCTAAGCCAGGTCTAAGTACTTCGTATGTCTGCAGAATGAATCTGGATAGCCTGGCAAGCTGTTTCGCTGCTTTGTTGCATCCTCCAGCCGTAGCTTTGATAGCTCTTTGGAGTGCCGGGGCAAGGTACTTGAGTCTATTGGCGAGCCACGGGATTCTTCTTTTTTCTAACAAGCCGAGAGAAACCTGTACATCTTCAAGTACTCTAGCTCCAGCATAGGCTGGTGCGAGTTGGTCAGGCGAGTGTAGTTGCCGGAAGAGCATGGCTGATCCCCAAGTCTTAATTTCGGCTGCAAGCAGTGCTCCTTTCGCGACAGAAGGAGCGTGTAGCGGTGCGGAGGCAAACGAGAATACTGGCCCAATGAGATAAGCGATATCGAGGGCAAGCCAGATCCTGGAGCCAAGGAGAGTGCGATGTAACGCAGCAAGTTCAAAAAAGACAGAGTCGGGCGGAGGAGTAGTGGCGAAGAGATGTAAAAGACATGAGAGGCAAAAGACATTCCAGTTGATGTTCCGTGTGGCCCAAGCCTGAGGCACAGCGGCCGTTTTGTGGACTCTGAGGGTGACTTTTTGCATTTGTTTAACATACGAAGGAAGAGAGTGGGTGGTATAGCCATCGGAAGCCTGTACGAGACTCGAGAGGTGAGGGCCAAGATATCTGGCATGCGGAAGCATGTTATCACAGCCCCATGGCAGCAACCGAAATAGCCTTCTGCTGTCCTCGTCATAGATTGCTGGGACAAGTTCGTTTTTGCAAGCGCAGGAGCAAGTGTTCCTACCAAAGGAGGCATCTAGTTTCAGATGGAGAATGCAGACAAGCCTGTAGCAGAGTACTCTAAGGACAGTTTCAGATGGTCCAAGGAGGGTAATTGCATTGTCTTGTCGTTGGATACTCAGTATGCCTTGTCCCCAGTTGGCGTCAATATATGTTTTGATAATTACTAAGGAGGGGCAGCTGCAGGTGATGTGTGCGAAGTAGCAGTTGTGAAGAATCACAATGTTACCGGTGACTTTTTGGAGAGATGAAAAGATCAGCTGCGCGACACATAGTTGCGCTATCGAGTTGACAGCAATAGCCGTGTCGTCGGCAAAGACCGATAGTGCAAGTGCTTGAGAAGCAGCAGCGAGTAGGACAACTATGGGGTCGAAGCTGACATTCCATAGGAAAGGTGCATGCGGTCCTCCCATGCCTAGCCCTTTGCAAATAGGGATGATTGGACCAAAGTGACCGCCAACAGCAATTCTGCCCCATCTGAAGACGACGACGTACTTGAACCATAAGAGGGACCAAAGAGGTGGTCGCCATGATTCGAAGACGGCTATCATCCATGAATGTAGCATTACTTCATAGGCTTTGTATTGGTCGGCAAGGAGTACAGAACGGCCTGCATCTGCCGCAAATGCCGGGTGATTTTTTAAGAGGAGGAACAGTTCCCTGCACTCCGGCGCCATGAGGTGAAGAAATTGGGCTTGAGGGTCCTGCGGATGTCTTCTATAGCCTTCGCCACCAATCATGAAGTGCTGCAGTCTTTTGAAATTAGCAACACAGGACTCCCCTTTGGTGAATCCCGTTTGGGCTTGATGCAGAAGGGGTGTCCATACGTTCGTGAGCACGTTGAGACCGGCAGAGGAGAGTAGTTTGTGATCAGCTGGTGGGTTGCCTAACGGGCGCTTGCCGTCCGCTGTCGCTAGTCCAGCGGCCTTATCAATGAAGGTGATGAGGTCAATAATGTATCTGCAGTTGTGGACTGCATCTCTGGGCCGATGTTTGGCGAGCCAGAACCATTGGTATAGTACCGATGCAATGAGTGGCGCACAGAGGTGGTAGGCTTCATACGGGACTCCATCAAGCCCTGCTGACGTTCCCCCTGCTTTGAGGATTAGGACAACAATAAGCGAGAGTGAAGGGATATCACACAGTACCTGCTGATCGTGTACATGAGCTTGCATGTAGGTGTGGATGACCTTAGTGGCGAGGATTTTGTCTTGACTGGTCATTTTTGTCCACATGGCTTCTCTACTCTTGGCGTACTCTTGTATAATGTCCTTAGGAGTTTCCAACGTCTTGCCACTTGCGTCCTGCAACGGGGTAGTGCTTCCGAATTTAGGGTAGAGCTTGGTGAGTAGGCTCATTCCTCGGCTTTTGTGGACAGTGGAAAGGCCGAACTTCGGCGCCCTCAGCCAAGGAGAGGGCGTGTCATAGGGGGCGGAAAGGACTTGGATGTGGAGGTTGACAATCCTGCTGGCAGCAATAAGGTCAAACTCTTTATTAGCACTGGGTGCTTCGCCATAGGTAGAGGAGAGTTTCGCAACGAGTTTAATTTGAGCAGGTGTGAGAATGGGGTCGGTGGAGTCAAGGGTAGCTTTCAAAGCCCTGACCGGTGAGGTGGAGGGAATGAGGATTTTGCACGGGAGAGATTTTGTCCAAGCGTGCAAATAGCATTTGACTTGTGTGAGGGTTTGAATGGGGTTGCAGAGCAACTCCCTTTCATTATCAGGCAGGAACAGCTCTTGTGCGATGAAGTCATATCTCTGGGCAAGTCTCCAGGGGTCAGCGTCGGGGGTGTCTTGAGAGTCCAGGAAGTCCTCGTGCCCTCCGAAGGGGTCCGAGAAAGGGTGTTGAGGGCTGTCCGGGATGAGGATAGGTTTCATAGCCGAGTCAAACAGGCTAGGGGAAGCGAAGCCTGCAGAACAGATAATGGAGGCCATTCCGGCTCTGAGGAAACAGGAGAAGGAGTTGTGCGAGTTAAGGAGTGCTACTGGTATGGTCTTTCTTTTGGTTTTCATTTGATTGGCAGTGCAACTAATGGACAACGCTGCATGTTCTGCACCCGCTATACCGCTGGAGATTGGATTTGCATTCCATTTAAGATGACCTGAGGAGAGAAGAGCTTCAGAAATGAAGCATCTGTCAAGTTTGGCGAATATGAGCTTGCCTTGTCTAACTCTGGTCCATGTGGCCTCAAGAGCAGGGGTCGAGAGTTCAGTGAGTTTCAGGGCTTGGCACATCTCGTGAAGAGCTGCTTGTTGAAATTCGTGTCTGTCCTGTCTTCCTATCAGCGTACCTGCTGGTGTGAAGTTGAAATCGCCTGCAAGTAGGAGCTGGACGTTATCGGGCAGCAGTGGCATTAGGGCAATGAGGGCCTGTGAGAGCGCGCCAACGTGTTCCGAGAGTCTATTAGGATCAATGT
>CALGTP010000667.1 GCA_937902105.1 uncultured Actinomycetes bacterium | reverse complement strand
AGTCGGCCGAACGGAATGCTCGCAATGAAGCGCGGCAGCTCGGGGAAGATGTTATGGATCATCCTGATGGCGAGGCTGATCTTGGCGATGGGACGACGCCACTTCCGGCATGGATCCCGCACCTCGCAACCATCCGCAACAATATCAGGGAACACATCAACCCACCAATGGCTTTGGGATCGGGCCACCGAGGCCTTAGCGACAAAACTGCAGCAGAGGCATATAAGTATCGCTTGCAAGCCGATGACCAGATTTCTGTCGCAGCGGTCGCCAAGACGTACCTGTCTCAGTCAGGAGATATGGGCACTGAGATTGGCATTCCAGACTTCAAGGTGGCTGGTCATGACTCGCTCCTACCAGAGTGGATGGTGACAGAACCTATTGGTATCGACGTTGGTCACGTGGATCCCACCGTGGGTCGACCAGCTGCGGCGAATGCCGATGCGGTATTCGATTGCGATGATTGCGATGGGCCAGTGATGGATTACCCCGGCCCCGAGATTGATAACAGCCTTGATGAAGAAATGGGTCCTGCACTCAGCGACGATGAGGGCCAGCAAGGGTATGAATTTGCAGATAGCGGTGCCGGAGTAGGAGCGCTTACAGGCGATGGTGATGGGATGCCAACCACTTACAGCCCGGAGCTTTTTGATTCAATGGACTCAGTCGACGTCGACGGTATGTCGTTCTTCTTGCCAAATGCAATCACCATTGCAGCATTGCAACATATCGTGGGCAACTTGACCGCCGGCGTCCATAAGTCTCTGAAGTGGTGGAATACTTTTTTCGAGTACCTCAAGAACATCGAATCCTTCCTGAATGTGCAGGAGCGCCGCGATCGTTTCAGGTGGACCTGCTTGCGAGGGAGGCCTTACGGCCACAAGGAGCATTTGTTTGAGAGGTTTGGTCAGACATTGTACGAACCACGATGGCACGAAGTTGCGAAGTTCTTGAAGAAATTGCTTGCCCTTCTTTCGGTTCTGGCTGAATCGTGGGACGAGCAGCTGTACACCAGCGGTGTTGATATTCATGGGACGGTGATCCGTGCGGAACAAGCGGCAGCACAACAACGGCAAGAATCAAACAGAGGCTTTACAGTTTTCTCTGCGAGCAAGTTGACAGAGGCCTTGCACAGCCCTCTTTTTTTGATGTGTTGTCACATGGCAGCTGCCGTTGAGGCGGTCCCGAGTGGGCTGGCACGAGAGTCGGAACTTTGCCCTTGCCACAGGCCTCTTCTAGATAATCTCAAGGAGCGCCGCCGAAGAATGATGTTCAAGGAGCACTATGGTGGTGACCAGCTGTGTCTCATGGCCGGCAAGGTGTTGCCCGAACTTGTTGGGGGCAGGCTCGAAGAAGTATTGGGTTTAATCGGGGAAGCCAAGGAGCAGGAGTTGCATCTCATATCCTTCCGGAGCGTCCGTGCATGCAACAGTGATGAGTGGAAGATCGTACTCGACGACTACGGGCATGCACAGGTCAGCGTCATCCTTGAGTTGCGTTTGAAGACGGACTACATGATTCGGTTGCCAGTGTTGTTCGCGGGCATTGCTCAAATCAGCGAGGACAAAGCACGAAAATCTGGGCAGGATG
>CALGTP010000666.1 GCA_937902105.1 uncultured Actinomycetes bacterium | reverse complement strand
GACATCATTTGGTGTGCCACGCAATGAAGTCAAAGAACATGTGATTGGAGCTCTAGAGCGTTATATCACACCGATGCACATCTATATCATAAATGAACTCAGAACCACACGTTGCAACACAACATATCCCGCCTCATCTTATCCTGCCCCACGCCACCCCACCCCACTTTATCCAAACCATGCCTCGTAGTAGAGACGAAATGTTAAGGCGAGCCCATAAGCGAAACCGATGTCGGTCAAAATGTTTTGGTAAACGGGATCATCCTTCAACTCGTAGCTTGCGGCTACAACGCCAAGTGCCCTGAGACCATCGTTTGCTTACTTATCTTACTGTTTCTACATGAATGGCAAGGTCCCATGTGCATCTGTAGAGTCTTAGGCCCCCTGTAAGTGCGTAGTTTGGTGAACATGAGTGGCAAATTTTCCAACACATTTATCCGGCTGTTAGGCAATGGGTGCCAGGGCGCCCTTTCACATTTTCTGCCCGTGGAACCAATTAAGTTAAAACCTCTATCTTAGCCTGGTTAATCAAAAACTGTCCCGAGCAGACCAAGTGACCAACCCCTAAAGTGTTAAGGTCAACTTCTCCGAGATATTTGATTCAACTTACCCTTGCTGACCCACTAAGTCTCACAAGCTGAGCAGGTCACAACCTGACACAACACCCCCTTATGAAATACAATGACAATCGAAACCTGACACACCTACGGTACTCACTTACTATTGATTTTGAATTCGTTCGGAAACCGTGTCCTGAGGGCCCTGGTCACAGCCTTCATGCCAGCAAACTTTTCAACCCCTCCAAGCGCCTTAACTGAACAGCTCCACAGAGCACTCGTTGTTTGGGGCAGCGAGACATTGTAACCCAACTTACTTCACACATCTTGCCAACTTTGCAAAACGAAATCTAAGCAAGGCTGAAATCTTAGATAGTCTTCGTCGGTTGTTGCACAAAGAACGCAACCAAAGCTTCCAACACCAACGTGTTATTTACTTGTCAGATTTGCATATGGCAAAAAGATCGCAAAGTGCCAGTACCTAGTAAACAATAAAACCTCATGGCCGTCATTAGTTTGTAAGTGAATGGGGCATTTTCTGTTGACCGAAAGCGGTGATTCGGGATGCTTGGGAATTCAACAAGATCCGGAAGCGTCATGTTCTCCATGACTTTGTGCACAAGCTCCCGAAGTTCAACAGGCAGCCCTGCATTTTGCAGGAGCGTCAGCCTTGAAGCTGTCTCGAATTTCGTTCAGAATAACACTCGCGCGAACAGGAATGTTTCAATCCATCAGAATTCCAGAGCAACACGGAAAACAATTATTGCACATCCAACTTGGGCTCATTGCAAACTCTTCTTTTGCGCGCATTGGACACAGTAAACAACAAATTGTAATTATATGATAATTTGCTTAAGGTCCTGAAAAACCAAGTTTGGGAAAAAACACAACAACAAAGCCTGCCAAAATCAAATTGGAACAATTGAAATTCATGGGTCGCCTCAGCCCTTGACCATATCCACCCCCGACCTTGTAACAAAGCCGTTGTTGCACTGAACGAGAGTCTAGCAATGAGATATACATGCTAACAGTGTAGTAGGGCGCCTGTGAAGAGTGGCTGTCAATAAGCTTAAGCAGGTCAAGCCACAGAAGCATAAATCTCGCAGGAAGCAAGATTTCTTCTGGCAGCGGAGGCAACTGCGACTCCTTCTTCTCTTTGTTCTTCTTTCGGACATTTTTGATTTTCCGCAGCTGCTTCGCTGATTTACCCATGGCTTCAGCGATTTGGCGTCACAGCTGAGTTGGTGCGACAGTGTAGCTCGCTAGAAGGTTAAACTAGGTGATTTGTTTTACAGCCTGGCAGTGTGCTAAGAACCTTTCCGTTAAGAAGCCTAGGGTCTGGAATGGACAAAGATCCCTACACATTTTGCTTGCAATTGATGTGTTTTATGCCCTGTCACTGTTAAGAAAGCTCTTGTGGAGTAGTCTGGGGTTTAGATTTGGCCAAGAACCCCAACAACAAATGCAACATCTATGAAAACCAGTGAACATAGCTAAGGTATCACACGTCGCTGCCCACAATGCATTTCTTACCACATCAAGGGGATATATGCGCTGGAATATTTGTCACACCATGAAGAGGCACAACCCGGCACTGTAGCTAAAAAATCTATATCGAAACATCTAAATATCAAAATCTATATGGAATATCCGTCTCAAAATAATGCACCAGTCGGCAACCGGCTCAGGCATAACTTGACAGATGTGGGGTTCTGCCTCCTGAACCAAGTCGCTTACAGCAAGGACCTGCGGACACGGTCAGTTGTTTGACCTGTGTCATGAGTGAAACAGCTGCGAGTTCATTGCATCTTAGTTTGCGACTGCTGGATGGTCAATGCTGTCAGAAATGTCGCGACATATTCGCAATACAAAACTAACAATGCAATGCTCAATCTGGTTGGAGAGAATTACACACTAGACCCGATTTTGATTAACAAGAACGTGGGGGCCCATGCGTGTTCCTTGGACAACAAGTTAACTATTACGATCACATGACGTCTAATCATCAATCAATCAAGCACACCCTTGATCAATCAAACACCTTTTGCACCTGCATGCCAGAGCTATCATCGTCATCACTCCCATCAACAGCGATATGAACGGATTTGTACTTAAAGGCCACGAATCAAATACAAAAAAATACTCCTGTTCTTAAAGGGTACATTTCCTAGCCAATTATTCGCAGGTGTGGTTGGCAGTTGAGAGCAGACAACCCATCGTGCAGCAACACTGCAGCTGCAAGGCTGGAGGGGCCTCCGTTTCAAGGATAGCGCCACAGCGCGGCTGCGGAGAGAGCGAGACTGGCCTCGGACAAAACAATCAAGCATGGATTCTACAGGAATCCATCGGGATTCCCTATATATGCATCCATGGGAACTCTGTAGGGATTCCATGTGTGCTTCATAGGGGTTCCAAAGGGGTTCATAGAGATCCCTTAAGGATTCCATATAGGGATTCCTCCATGCTGGTCCGTGTGACCTCAACGGGTTGCACATCATCATGCAAGGAAAGATGGTACTTTGTTCCAGCATCGGTTCATCACTTCTCCAAGACATGATGTAATTGCAAGACGTGCGCGTGGAACAAACATGTAAAGGCCAAGAACACAAGATACATTTATAACTAAGCCCCGGTCCTTTCATACGCAGGACAGCCCTAGGAGGTCAGCACCAGCTGCGAGGCGCTTGTGTCGGTAAAGTGGTCTGAGTGCCTGCTTCTGTGTGAATGCTTATCTCAGTCTCTGTCTGAGCTGTTGCTTCTGCTGTGCGCGTCTCTGTCTGAGCTGCTGCTTCTGCTGTGTGCGTTTCTGTCTGGGTGGCTGCTTCTGCAGTCTGCTTGCTAGCAGACTTTTGCCCACGCCACTTTGCCCAACCAGACACACCAGACTTTCGTTTTGGCGTTTTCCTTTTGGGTTTTGCCTTACCCTCAGGAATTGCCTCACCCTTAGATTTTTGTCTAATCCTTTTGCCTGGCATTTCTTGAGCCAGTCGCAAAACTGATCGGACGCCCAGGTGTTAGCTACACTCAGTGTCAGCGTTTCAGGGTATCTGAATTAAGGGTACCCGGCTAACAAATGTTATTTGTGCGGTTAATTCTGGAAGGAACCATTTAGCCAGGCACCCTTAAATCAGAGACCCAAGGAATGCTAAACAACAGGTTATGCTGTAGATGCTTAATCTTGACGTTGAAAATCCAGAAACAACCAGCTACCCAATACAAATCGAGAAGGCAACAACATAACCGGAACTTTATCCACACCATGATTTACACAGGAGTTTGATTCACAAATGAATTAAACCGGAGTATGTTGTTTCGATGGTCAAATTTAAGTACGATTGATATTTGCCGGTGAGAGCTGGTAACATGGCTCGAAAGTTTGCCACCTGGGTGGCATGGACAAGCTGTCTCTGCCTAGGTTTTATTGGGTGTAGGTTTTCTTACATTTTCTGAAGGTTGGCGGAGACAGCCTGTCTCTGCCACCCGGGTGGCAAAGACAGGCTTTTCATAGGTTTACCTCAGGTTGCTGTAGTTTTCCTAAAGT
>CALGTP010000665.1 GCA_937902105.1 uncultured Actinomycetes bacterium | reverse complement strand
ATATTCCCTAAATAGCTCCTTAGCTACTCCTTGAGCACTGCTTAGCGCCCCACCGCCCAAATTAGCCTTCTTTTTTTTTTTTTTTACGTGGGGATTCGCAACCGGCCCTTGGAAAGGGGGGCGTCACAACAAAAACTGACCCTGGTCAGCGACAAATCACAACAACAGGTGTCCGCGGAGGATCTTAAGACAAGCGCCATTACGTCATGAATGAGCGCGCAGAGGGTGGAGATACATCGCCCAGCGAGGAGAGAACAACCGATCCCAGTGTGGACAGCTCCCCATGGCACGTTCGCGCAAGAGCGCTTGGCACTTAGACTGGAAGCAGGACACGGTCGGAGACGATTCAACAATGGAAGCAGGAAGAATGTTGTACACCGACGTGAGTCCAAGGGCAGATCGAGAGATGTATTCAGCTGGCGCAGAGCCAGGAAACGAATAATCAGAGCTGTCTCCGGAAGAGTACTCCTGGACTTGTAGGCGATGCTTCCCAGGCCGGACAAGATGCACTGCATGCTGGAAGAATTGGTGCAACTGGTGCGGACCTTTGCCCAAAACGGCCCGATGGATGACGCCGAGCATGGCGATATCGCGACGAGTTGCCAGAGGAGCGAGATTGCTCACGAATAAAGCTTGCAGCGGAGTCATGCCGGCAGCTTCGAGGATCTGATCCTGGATGTGATCCAGAGGTGCAAGCAAAGAAGTGCAGGCATGGTATATTGCCGGTGTTCTGTACTCGATATAACTGAGCACATGCGCCTTATACAAATCGACAAGTTGGAGGCCTGTGAAGTGACGCTGGGACTGGAGCAGCACGCGGCGCTTCCATCGACAGGCATCGACCAAGCTGGACAGCGCTTCGTCCATGAGCAGCTTAGGGTCGATTTTTATGCCCAGCAGCTTGAAGCTGCCGCCGTAAGGCTGGGTGCGCGACAAGACATGGAAACTTTCCTTGGAAGCATCGAAAGCGACTTGATTAGCCCGACCCCATTCATGCAGCTCGCGCTGGCAATTTGTCAGCTCCGGGACAATGCGATCATTCGGAACTGAGCTCGCGAACTCTTTGAGGGCATTGAGATCGTCAGCAAAGACGATCTCGAGGAAGCCGCAGGACTGCAACGGGACGTTGGCATCGGCATAAAAGCAATTCCACAGCACAGGGCCCCAGACAGTGCCTTGGAAAAGCATGTCGTGGAGTTCCATGTCTGCAGAACGCTGGCCCTCGACCACAACGTTGGCAACCCTGCGCTCGAGCCACGAAGAGATGACCTTGACGAGCTGTTCGGGCATCTTCCTCGCCCTCATCTTCGCAAGCAGGCGCTGCATCTGGACTCTGTCGAAAGCGCCAGAGACATCAGAGCAGTAGAAGCCAAACTTGCTCTTCTTCTGGAACCCACGGAGCAAGGTCAAGAAGAGAAAAGCGAGAGCATCACGGCTGCCTTTTTCTTTCTGATACGCAAACTGGTTGGGTCCGCAACAAACCGATTTGGACAGGTGAGGAATCCAAAGGGTGCCGAGCAGGCGTTCCACAACCTTGGACAGCTGCGTAGACAAGTGGATGCCCCGGTAGTTGCCAGTATCGAAAACGGCCCGCCTTTTGTAAAGGGGCAAAATCCAATGCACAATCCAGGACAGGGGCCATTGACCATGGTGCAAGATGGAAAGGGCAAGCAAGGTAACAGGCGTGCTGAGAGACTTGGCGCATTTCTTGAGGATTCTCGCGGGCAGCAAATCAGGGCCTGTGCCGCTTTCAGCACGTAACTCAGACATGATCTTTTCCGCAGTGGAAGGCTGCAAGGACTGGGAAAAGGAGAACTCGACAGCGACGTCAGGGACATCGGAATACTTGTTCTGCTCGGCCTCTGCCAACGAATATTTTGACGAGAACGTGTTCGCAAACAAATCGGCTTTCTCCTTGCTGTCACGAACCCACTGGCCAGCACCATTGCGAAGAGCAGGGATGCTAGAGACAGCTTGCTTGAAGTTGAGCAAGGCGTTCGACTTGGCCCACCATTGCTTCGACATTTTCTGCAACGAACACATATCATGCCGAGTGCGGTCGGTCCATGCAAGGTGGCCTGCGAGGATGGCTTCGCTACATGTTTTAGCTGCATCGGCAGCATGCAAACTGCCTTCAGTTGCATTTTTCTGGGTAATGAGGCGGAGCACCTCGTCCGTCAACCAGGGATGCGTAGATTTTTTTGAGTGGAGCAAACGCTGCGGAATACACTCGCGACAGAGCGACAAAATGATATCCGTGAGCCGCTGAGCACCCTGACTAGGATCGCAATCGACAAGGAAAGACCAGTCATGTTCAGCAAGCATGGCGTCGAGCCTCTCCCAGTCAGCCTTAGCAAATGTCCAAACAGTGCGCGAGCAAGGCAAGGAAGTCGGAACAGGAATGGGCACCGAAACAAGGACGACCTTGTGATCAGCAATTGCGGGCAACACCTCCGCTTTTACGCCTACCAAGTCAGATAGAACCAGATCGAGCAGATGGCGCCCGCGCGTAGGCTCCTGCACCAACTGCTTGAGACCGGCCTCGGCAGCAACTTTGCAAAGGGCAACGCCTTCTGGCGTACTTGGTCGTTTTATGCTCGAAAATCGCAGCCACCGCTTGTTGTGCACATTGAGGTCGCCGACCACAATGGTGGCAATGGCAAGCGCTCTGTGGGTCTCCAATTCTGTAGGCAAGGAATGAATGCTGTCGCAGCCACTAGCTGGGGGCCTATACCAAGGACAGACCAGCAAAGGGCCAAGGTCAGAATGAACAAGCAGCCAGACGCGCTCGGCAGAGTCTGACTCGCCCAAGAGCGTAACTTGGGACTGAATGCTTTCGTGCACAAAGACCGCAACCCCTCCCCGGCCGTCGTCTCGACAAGCGCAAACAACGCAGACATAATTCTCAAGATGTGTCTTGCGCTTCTTGGCTTCGTCGAGGAAGGTCTCATTGAGGCAAACAAGATGGGGCAGCCGTGGCAACAATCGCAACCGCCCGGTGAGCTCATCCAAACGGCTCACCAAGCCCCGTATGTTCACGTGAAAGATCAACAACTCATCAAGAAAGGTCGACCGAGCCGAAGCACTTGAAGTGCTAGGATTGGGGGCGTGGGCCTTAGTGGGCCCGCCAGGTAAAGCAGGGTCAGGCACAACAACTTCACCCAAGGCAGTGGGCAGGGCAGAGTCGGAGGAGTCGGCGTGCACTTCCAAGCTCGATTCCACGGATTCGCGGGCAACGCTCACCGGATGTTGGTCCTTGGGCACAACACTCATCTCAGGGTCACACTCGTGAAGTTTTCGCTTTCGACTGCCAGAAGCGATTTCCATATGACTGCTGCTTGAACCTCCTACCGTGGAACCATGGGCTTGCAGCTCCAGGCATGGTACGCGACGAATCTCCTCAACTGATCCCTCGATCAAGCAAACGGCGCAACTGAAACCGCTGCGTGTTTTCACAATGTTGTGGCAATAACGCAGGGCAGCAGGGACATGACTTTCTGCAGAACGGTCTGGATGTCTGCTCCGTGGCGCAGAAAAAGCAATCCTTCCTTCGCACCGTCCCGAGGTATGGGAGGGATGACCAGCTTGGTGGCCCTCCTGGACACTCTCTGCCGGCTGCGCAGCTTCAAAGGCAAAGGCGTCATCGGAGCCCATCTCGACGTCGAGGGCAGCGATCTCCTGAAAGCAAGAGTCACACGTAGCAGGGCTGGCTGTGGGGGAAGCGCTTGTTGATGAATTGGGCGTAGAGTGTCTCTGAAACATCGCAGCGTGCTGAGCAGCATGTTCGAATCGCCGAAGAGCACGAGCGTCGGTACGCTGCCTAAAGCGCTCTCGGGCTTCCAACGAGCGAGGCCCTCTCCTTCGCAATCGATGTGCGCCTCCAGGGCCCGGATTAGAAGCTTCGCCGTCAGTTGAAACAGGGCTCGGCGAGTACCTCAGCATCACTTTCTGTTCACGCCCAATGGGGAGACTAACCCGAGTAGGTCGCACCTGTTGATTTGCGAAGTAAGCTTTGCCCGACAAGAACCCGCGCAGAATCCAATCTGCAGCCAAGAAGCTCAACGAATCCAGGAAGCATCCACAGAGAATCCAATCAGGAGCCAAAGGGCTCATGGAGTCCAACAAGAATCCACCCAGAAACCAATGCAGAGCCAAAGGGCTTGTGGAATCCGGGAAGAATCTGCAAGGAATCAAAGCAGGAGCCAAGGGGCTCACGGAATCCAAGAAAAGTCCGAACATAGCCCTATCCAGACCTATAGGTCCCAGAGAATCTGGCAAGACTCTCTTGGAATTCAGAAAAACTCGAAGGGGCAACGACTTCAGCGCCTGACCAAGTGGGTGCTCCTGCTCGTTCGCATTTGCCTCAACTTCTCTTGCATTGCAGCAGCTTCCTTTGACTTCCCGCTCGCTGCTGCTTCCTCTGCCTCTCTTTCCAGCATATCCTCGTCGGAACTTGCGGAAGGCGGCACCGTCTTCGCTTCCATTGGCTCTCCAACCACGCCCGTGTGAGCCAACAGAGTACCAACATTTTTCTGCAAAGGGGAGAGCTGCGCTTGCAAGCTGACCAGCAAGGCCGCTATGCCAGCCAGCTGGGCTGAGATGTCTGGCTGAGGATCGCCTGCGTCGGCTGCTGCAAAGACAGGAGCAGGAGCTGACGTAGCAGGAACGGGCGGCGGAGCCGAAGCAGCTCCACCCGTAGAGGCGACAGAACAAGAAACCGGGACAGCTTTGGTCTGGGAGCCTTTGCCCTTGCCCTTGCTGCCCCATGTCTCTGGGAACGCGACTGGGGCAGCATTTTGGTGAGGCTTCCAAACAGACACATTCCTTCCATTTTGGAGAGGCTTGGACTGCTTCTCTCGAATCAACGCCGTGACTGGCAGAGTCGGGTGGATCAAGGAATCTTGCGGCGGCTCCTGGCTGGATCTGACCGTCCATGTGTTCCTGAACGCGTTGCGGCGCTTGTCGCCTGGACGCACTCGTATGTCCCAGCCTTGCAAGAACGCGATGACATCCTGGCTCGTCCAATCGAGCGGAATGCCTGACACCTCCCAATCTTTGCCAAGGAAACGGGCCTGCTCCTCTGCAGGCTGCACAATCTGCAGGATCTCCTCGAAATCTCCTGTCTGGACACGGAGACCCCATCCAAGCTTTGTGGGAACAACGCCATGGACTTTGTCCTCGTTCGCGGCCGCGATGCGGAGCGCAGCTACTCGGTCCACGCTCAAGGGCAAGGGAACTGTTTTGAACCGAGTGCTGTCGCTCTCCGTCTCGTAGAAATGGCGAGTGAGGACACCATCGACACCACTCTTCTTCAGGGCAAGAGCTTCGCTGGCAGCCGGAAGCCCAACAACAATCTGCAGCCGGCCATCTCGCAGCGTGGGCTTGTGCACAAACAAAACCTCTGCGATCTGCGCACGGTGCAGCAGCCAGCGCTTCGCCGCTTGTTGCGGCTCCTTGAGCGACGCCTCCCACGCCTCTTTCACGGTGTGCTCCTGGGACAATTGAAGCACAACCTTCTTGCAGTTGCCCCGGACTTCCTGGCCGCGGGGAAGCGAAGAGGAGTAGGTGATCTCCCCAGTGCCAAGTTGGAACAGAAAGCGCACTCGGGACTGCTTCTTCCCACTGGCATCTTCGACAAGGACGCTCACTTCCTTTCCTTTGCTGTCGATGTTTGCAGGCGCCAAAACTGCCATCGGTTTTGACGACTTCAGTTCGGCGAGCGCCGCTCGGGCTTCTGACATGGACGCAAGACAAACAGTGGGCTCTTGGGCTGAGAGCTCGGCAGTGCTTGCAACAACTTTTCCCGAGAAGCCCTCCGGAAGCAACACATCTTTCGGGACATCCTTCTTCTGATTGGTTTTCTTCGGCTTTTGCTCGACCCAGCCATTCGCGGCGGCAGGCGGCGCCTCTCGTTTCTT
>CALGTP010000664.1 GCA_937902105.1 uncultured Actinomycetes bacterium | reverse complement strand
TTTGGTGCCAAGGTCGTTGCGGGCGATGTGTATCACGAAGGTATTAGTCGTGTGACTGCCGCTGATATTGCTGTAGCCAAGCGTTTGGGGTATGTCATCAAATTATTGGGCATTGCCGAGCGCGATCGTGCTAGCGGCGACATTGCAGTTCGTGTGCATCCGGCAATGGTTCCAAATACACATCCTTTGGCCAGTGTGCGCGCCAGTTATAACGCTGTTTTCATTGAAGGTGATGCCGTTGGATCACTGATGTTCTATGGACGTGGTGCGGGTGGAAACCCGACTGCGAGCGCAGTTCTCGGTGATGTCATTGATGCTGCAGTGAACTTAGTCAAGGGAACCCATGGCACGATTGGCACATTTGCTAAGGCCGTCATCCGCCCGATTGATGAAACCACTGCGGAATATCTGTTATCTCTTGAAGTGGTCGATAAGCCTGGAGTTTTGCATGCTGTTACCGGCGCCTTCGCGGCTCACGGAGTGAGTATTCGCGCTGCCGAGCAAGAAGGCATGGGGGCTGACGCACGCCTGGTTTTCGTTACTCACGAAGCCAAAGAATCTGATGTGCAAGCAACTGTACGTCAGTTACGCGAAATGGAAGTTGTCAAGCAAGTCGGTGGTTTGCTGCGCGTGATCGGTTCCTGAGGAAATCGGTGACACAGATGCGCTATGTATCAACTCGCGGATCGGCGCCTGAACTCGGATTCGCAGAAGTATTACTTGCGGGATTAGCCACCGATGGCGGTCTATACATGCCAACTTCGTGGCCGACTTTGCCTGTCTCGTCAGGCATTGGCTACGCAGCACTGGCCTCTGCCGTGATGCGGCCGTATCTCAATGATGAGATTGACGATGCGGCTTTTTCGCAGATGTGCCGCGATGCATACAGCACTTTTCGACATCCGGAGACTGTGCCCCTCGTAGAAATCGGTCCAAATGAATGGCTGATGGAGTTATTCCATGGCCCGACCTTGGCTTTCAAAGATGTGGCTTTGCAGTTAGTGGGTCGTTTATTCGATCATGTCTTAACGCAACGTAACGAAAGAGTCATGATCGTGGGTGCCACAAGTGGTGACACTGGTTCGGCTGCGATTGACGGCGTGAAGAGTTGCAAAAACGTAGACATCGTCATTTTGTATCCCGCTGGACGCGTGAGTGATGTGCAGCGCCGACAGATGACCACAGTTGTGGCTCCCAATGTGCACACCCTGGCCATCGATGGGACATTTGACGATTGCCAAGATCTAGTCAAGGCAATGTTTAATGATTTGGCATTCCGTGAAGAATTGAATTTGTCTGCGGTGAATAGCATCAACTGGGCGCGAATCATGGCACAGATCGTTTATTACGTCGCTGCGATTGAGGCATTGGGCAATCAACCCGTTTCATTCAGCGTGCCGACCGGAAACTTCGGCAATGCGTTAGCTGGTTTTATTGCCCGTGAGATGGGTGCGCCGGTAGAGAAATTAATTATCGGTTCAAATACCAATGACATTCTGACGCGTTTTTTTGATACGCAAAATATGCAGACCAATGGAGTTGTGGCCACATTGAGTCCGTCAATGGATATTCAGGTGTCATCAAATTTCGAACGCCTGCTTTTTGAAATGAACGATCGCGATGGCTTGGCGACGGCGCGTCAGATGTCCGCTTTTCGTTCTTCGGGTGAACTGCGCGTTGAGGCAGAGCAGTACGCCATATGGGCAACCCCAGTGTTCCGCGCGGCGCGTTGTGACGACGCTCAAACTTTGGCGACAATGGCCGATGTTTACCGCCAATCAGGCCTCTTGATTGATCCCCATACCGCCGTCGGTTTATCGGCGGCGCGCCAACAGGGGCCATCTGAAGTGCCCGTCGTGACTTTGGCAACGGCTCACCCAGCCAAGTTCCCCGAGGCTGTCCAAAGGGCCACTGGAGTTCACCCAGAACTCCCAGAACACCTCGCTGACCTGCTCGAACGCCCTGAACAGAGCACTTCGATGGGCAAGGATCTGGTGACAGTCCAGAATTTTGTGCGGTCCGTAGCCCAAGGTTAAACGCCCAAGAAATTTGGGTATGCGTTGCCAACACCCGTTGGGGTGGCTATGGTTATTGGCGTCTGGAATCCCAGACCGCACGTGTTGCCACTTCGGTAGGACCGTGTGCATTCCCCTCACTGACGCTGGTTTTGCTGATGTTCGTGCCCCACTCGCACGTCGCCGTTCATACCTTCGCCTGAAAGCAGGTTCTCATGGCCGCAGACGCATTAGAAAAGTCAATGCTCGAATCAAAAGACAAGGATCAGTTGGTTGCGATTGCGACCGCTCTCGGCATCAAAGCCGCTCCTCGGGCGAAAAAAGACGACATCATCAGCAAAATTCTTGACACTGTCGGGGGACCTGCACCAAAGTCGGGCGCAACTCCTGCCGCCTCCAGCAGTCAGGGCAGTGATTCCGCTGACGAGCCAATCAAGCGTGGTCGTGGACGTCCAGCCAAAGCTAAGGGTGATGATGAATCCGCCTCTGCTTCGGTGGTCGCCGCCGCACCGGTTTCGACTCAGCGGGTTGCTGCACCCGAAATTATTTTGGGTGCCGATGGTGAACCGTTGGCTGAATGGGAAGCCGAACTTGTGCGCAAAGGTGAGTCCACTGTTGCTGAACTGACTGGTGGTGAATCGGCGCCCGCATCCACAGATCGCGGACCTCGTGACCAACGTGATCAGCGCCGACCTCGTGACAACAACGGGCAGCGCGATAACAACGGGCCGCGCCATCAGCAAGGTCAGGGCAATCGTAGTAATGGTCAGCCAAATGGTCCGCGTGATAATACCTTTGAGGGCGAGGGTCGTAACCGCCGCCGCCGTCGCCGTAGCAAGGGCGGACGTGACGATGGTCCCCAGGGCGAAGATCGTGACACTTCGTCCGAGCGTCCTTACAGTTCTGATCGTGGTGCTTCATTGGATGCTTCGACTACTGAATATGTGCCACAAGAGACAGTGTCTATTGAGGGTTATCTAGATTTACGCGATGAGGGCTACGGCTTCTTGCGCGTGAAGGGCTTCTTGCCAAGTCGCGATGATGCTTACATTTCAGTCAAGCAGACCCGACAATATGGTCTGCGTAAAGGCGATCATGTCACGGGCATGGCTCGTACCGCTGGGCGCAATGAGAAAAATCCAGCGTTGCTTGAGGTTCTCACTGTCAATGGTGGAGATCCAGAAAAAGCTAAGAATCGTCCCCGCTTCGAGGACCTGACGGCATTGTTCCCTGATGAAAAGTTGAAGCTTGAAAGCCCACTTGATCCAGGCAACATGACCGCTCGCATTATTGACCTCATCTCTCCCATCGGTAAAGGACAGCGCGGCATTATTGTGTCGCCACCAAAGGCCGGTAAGACCACGGTCATGAAAGAGATCGCAACATCAATCGAGCGCAATAACCCAGAAGTTGTGCTGATGGTCTTGCTGATTGATGAGCGCCCAGAAGAAGTCACTGACATGCGCCGCACGGTAAAGGGTGAAGTTATTTCCAGCACCTTTGACCGACCATCCGAAGAGCACACGCATGTGGCTGAGTTGACGATTGAAAAGGCTAAACGTCTCGTCGAAATCGGCAAAGACGTTGTCATCATTTTGGACGGCATTACTCGTCTCAGTCGTGCCTATAACTTGGCTGCTCCTGCCAGCGGAAAGATTTTGTCCGGTGGTATTGATGCTGGCGCTCTGTACCCGCCGAAGAAGTTCTTTGGTGCGGCCCGAAATATTGAAGAGGGCGGTTCGTTGACAATCTTGGCCACGGCATTGGTGGAAACTAATAGCCGCATGGACGAAGCGATTTTCGAAGAGTTCAAGGGCACAGGCAACATGGAGTTGCGTCTTGATCGCCGCCTGGCAGAAAAGCGTGTCTACCCAGCCATTGATGTCGACGCCTCGGGTACTCGCCACGAAGAATTGTTATTTGATCGCAAACAACTGCAGATGGTCTGGAAATTGCGCCGGGTTCTGTCTGGTTTGGCCTCAGATGGCAACGCCGCTCCAGGCTTGGAATTGTTGGTTGACCGTCTCAAGCAGTTCAAGACCAACGATGAATTCCTTGCTGAAATCGGTAAAACACCGATGATGTAGGGGTTATATCAGACAGGTTTTTTGCTCTCCTGCACCGTTGAGGTGGGGGAATCGGAGACCACCGCTAGGCTCACGGGGTCCCGTTAGGGCTCTCCATCACAGAGGACGAAAAGATATGAAGGCCGAAATCCACCCAAATTATTCGCTGACAACCGTGCGTTGCTCGTGCAACAACGTCTTTGAAACCCGTTCCACGCGTGGTGGCGATCTCAAAATCGAACTCTGCAACGAGTGCCATCCTTATTTCACTGGCAAGCAAAAGCTTGTTGACACGGGTGGACGAGTCGAGCGCTTCAACAAGCGTTATGGCGAGCGCAAAACTAAGTCCTGACAACTACTTGTCATCTCGCGTTTGTACGCGTACTCATGTACTGGGCGGTGATTCATGTCTGATACGGCGATGAATCCCGAACTCAAGGCTCGGCTCTACGGCATCAAACTTGTTGCTTTGGTGCGTGAACATTTCGGAGCGATTGAACCGAGCGATCAAATTGGTCTGACGGTTGGCGCAGCGATGACGGCCAACAATGCCTCCTGGGTTTTGATTGAAGATAAACCTGAGCGCGGTTTAGGTGTGGCTTTGGCGTGGGCCTCGAGACATGCCGTCACCGATCTGCACATTTTGGCTGCCAGCGATACGGCAACTTTGGCGCGCCGCGCCACCGCTTTTGATCTGTCAATCAAGATCTGGGCAATTGATGGAATCAATATCACGCCCGCAAGCGCGCAGGATGTTGGAGATCATGCAGAAGTCACTTTCGGACATGAAATTTTCATTGAGACGATCACGCTTGGTGGCGCTGATGTAGTCATTGAACATGGAGTCATCACTGGCGAGGTACGCGGACTAGAAATTTGTCGTGTGGTGACGGACGCTTACACCGGCGAGCATCGTTTGGAAGTTGGCGTGGGTGCCCACGATCGAGAGGCGTTCACCATGATGCATGGCAATACGCCGACAGCACAGTCCTTGAAGCGCATTGTTGATGCTGTTCGACGTCATCGAACACCGGGTGCTGACCCGCATCCGCTCAATCGGCTGGGTGCAGAACGGGCGTTACGAGCTTTGGCCATTGATGATCCTTCCATTGTTGGTGCGTCCTCGTTACGCGCCGTGGCTTCACCATCGCCACGCCCAAATCTGAAAGATCCAATTCCATGCGTGGCTATTGGGGAGAATGCGTTTGGGTCTCCCGTTGTCGTTGTCTTTTCCACGGGGATTGATCTTGATGTCATCCCATTCGCCGCCGAGGCTCGTCTTTTTCACGCTCAACCCGACACTGACTTGATCGTTGTTGTGCCTCAGCGCGATGTCTCACCTGTCACTCGGCGTTTGGCAGAGATGTTGATTCATCCGGCGCTGATCATTGGCGTCTAATACCTCTGTCGTGCGCCTAGCCTGAGAAGTCTATGCAAGACCGTAGGGAATCTTTATTGGCTGAGCACGTGACCCTTGAGTCGCTGTTGTCAGATCCCGATGTCTTAAGCAATCAGAGTCGGTTGCGTGATATCTCGCGCCGTTACAAAGAACTCACGCCAGTTGTTGAATGCATTCGCAACATTGAAGCCCGTCTGAGCGACGGCGAGGCGGCTCGCGAACTTTTAGCGATGACTGATGTGCCAGCAGAGAAAGAGCAACTGAAGAATGAAAAAGATTCTTCAGACGCTGATGTGGCCCGTTTAGAAGAAGTTCTCAAGGATTTGCTGTTACCTAAAGACCCCAATGACGGCAAACCAGTCATTCTTGAAGTTCGTGGTGCAGAAGGTGGCGAAGAAGCCAACCTATTTGCCCGCGATCTATACGAGATGTACGTGGCCTATGCAAGCCGTCGACGTTGGAAAGTTGAAACACTGTCAATTGACCCGAGTGATCTCGGTGGAATGAACCAAGTTGTTTTTGTTATTCGTGGTGACGATGCTTGGTCACGAATGAAGTTTGAAGGTGGACCGCATCGTGTGCAGCGAGTTCCTGTGACTGAAAGTCAAGGTCGCATTCATACATCTTCGGCCACAGTGATGGTCCTGGCTGAAGCAGAAGAAGTCGATATTCATATCGACGAGAAGGATTTGCAGATTGATGTGTATCGCGCCAGCGGCCCAGGCGGTCAAGGCGTGAATACCACAGACTCTGCAGTGCGAATCACACATATTCCGACTGGTGTCGTCGTGACAATGCAAGATGAACGCAGTCAGTTACAGAATAGGGCTCGGGCGATGACGGTCTTGCGCTCGCGTTTGTTGAAAGCAGCCCAAGATGAACACGAAGCCAAGATGTCTGCCGAACGCCGTTCGCAGGTTGGCGGTGGTGGACGTGGAGAAAAGATTCGCACGTATAACTACAAAGAAAATCGTTTGACCGATCACAGGATTGGCTACACGGTGTATTCGTTGAGCGATGTACTGGCTGGCGATCTAGACGGAGTCATCGACGCATTAGCCACTGATGAGCGGGCTCGTCAATTAGCCGGCGACGAGGATTGATCGGGTGTGTCGATGGAGCGCGATCTGTCGAGTGTTGTAACTTGGCGCACTTTATTAGCTGAAACAATTGACGTTTTGGCCGAGCGCCCACAAGCGCGGTGGCTCTGTGAAGCGGCCTGTGGTTTGCAGGGTGACGAATTCTTGGCTGAGTTAGACGAGCCTGCGACGCAACGAATGGTCTCCCAACTTGACGCCATGGTGGCGCGCTATCGCAGTGGCGAACCGCTGGCCTATGTTCTTGGAAGTTGGTCTTTTCGTACGCTTGATCTGATGATTGACAAGCGAGTTCTCATCCCTCGCCCGGAAACCGAACTGGTGGCAGGGCGAGCGATTGATTTGGCACGGTCATTCACCGAGAGTCGCTGTGTTGTTGATCTTGGAACTGGCTCAGGGGCAATTGGTTTGTCCATGGCAGCCGAATTGTCCATTGTCGGTACTCAAGTTTGGCTCACCGACAATTCTCCGGATGCCTTGAATGTGGCTCAAGCCAATGCTGCTGGTCTTGGTCGGGCCGCCGCAAACGTGCGCTTTGCTTTGGGAACATGGTTTGAGGCGTTATCACGTGAGATGCCTGATGATTTACACGGACAAGTGCAAGTGATTGTCAGTAATCCGCCGTATATCGCTGATGATGATCGTGAAGTGCATAAGTCAGTGCTTGAGTGGGAACCGCATGCAGCATTGTTCGCTGGCAACGATGGACTTGATGATGTCTGCGTGATTATCAATGGGGCCGGTGAATGGTTATGTCCAAGTGGTTGGCTCGTCCTTGAGATCGGATATCAGCAAGGCGAAGCGGTCAGTTCATTGATGAGGCAAGCAGGCTTCGTAGATGTCTGTGTCAGTGATGATCTCAGTGGGCGCCAGCGTTTCGTCGAAGGCCGCATCCCGTAACTCTTGGGCGTCAAAGGTGCCATTTCTGACATGTTTTCGCGCCCAAGGGTTAGAGGGTTCGGCGCAGGAAATCAAGTTGATGAAGCAATAAGTTCTCTGCCACCACTGGTTGAGGGGTCATGTGAGTGACTCCACTCAATGGTAAAACTTCGTGAGGCTTCCCAGCAGCCAACAATGCTGAGGAGAGCTGCAAAGTGTGGGCCGCAACGACATTGTCATCAGCCAGACCATGAACTAACAAAAGAGGTCGCTGTAATTTGTGAGCCTCGTTGATCAACGAAGTTGCTTCATATGGACTGTCGTCAATGCTCGGATTGCCCAAAAAACGTTCGGTGTAGTGAGTGTCATAGAGTCGCCAATCTGTGACAGGTGCTCCGGCGATTGCTGAATGGAAAATATCGGGACGCCGTAAAACTGCGAGCGCCGCTAAATAGCCGCCGAAACTCCAACCGCGAATACCGACCCGAGTGAGATCCAATTCTGGGTGTAGTTCTGCGACAGCGCGTAACGCATCGACTTGGTCTTCAAGTACAACAGTTGCCAGATCGTGATAGACAGCACGCTCCCATTCGGTCCCTAACCCAGGTGTGCCGCGACCATCAACAACGAGGACTGCAAATCCTTGATCTGCAAACCACTGCGAAGTGCAATGAGCGGCGTACGAATCAACGACGCGCTCGTGGCCTGGTCCACCGTATGGGTCCATCAAGACGGGAAGTTTCGTTCCGGGCTTGACATTGCGCGGAAGAAGTAAGGCACATGGGATGCGACGCACGCCGGCGCGAATGAAAGTGACGTGTGGTTGCACCAAAGGTTCTTCGGCGTAACTGGTGATGATGTGCTCGCCGTGTGCACTATGAACTTTGATGGTTGCACGACTCTGTGTCGTGGACGAACTGCGAATCACCTGAGTTGAAGATCCGCGCCACATTGAATGCGTTCCACCATCAGGTGTCAGGCATTGCAGGCCAGCAGTGTTCCAACGCCAGGCAGTGATTGATTCTGGATGTTCCATGTCGTTGGCCATAAAGATGATTTCAGCATCAACGGCTGAGATGACACTGCGAACATTCAATGTGGCAGGGGTGAGCGCTACGCCATCAAGGAGCAGTCGCTTGCTACCTTCACGATCGAGAACCATCACCAACTGTTCATCATCCAACATGGTGGGTGCGCCAGAAACGAGATCAACCCATTGATCGTGATGCTCATGGCAGAGTTCGTTGATGGCTCCACTTGAGGCATTGACTTCGTAGACCACAAGATCTTTTTGGTCGCGACTTTGAACGGTGATCAGCAAACGCGTTGGACTCGTCCAAGTGACATCGGCCAGATATGGAAACACTGTGTTGTCCCAGGGGATGTCCGTGCGGGTTGCGCCATCATGCGAGAACACGGTCAAGGTCACGAGAGCGTTATCAGTTCCTGCGGCGGGATACCGCATAACCTGCGGAGTGCGTTCTGGATGCGCGGGGTCGGCGATGTGCCAAGTTTGAACGGGCGAGTTATCGACACGACAGACCGCAAGATGTTGCGAATCGGGGGACCACCAGAATCCTCGATAGCGACCCATCTCTTCAGCAGCGATGAAGTCAGCCGAACCCCAGGTCACACATTCTGACTCGTCCTTATCGGCCGGGTCAATTGACAACTGCGTTTGCCCATGTGTATTGATGACATGAAGACTTGCCGCGGAAACGAAACCGATCATTGAGCCATCGGGCGAGAGACGAGGATCAAAAACTAAAGATGTGGTGGTGATTTCGCGTGTCAGTGGTGCACTCGTTTCACCAATGAAAAGTCGGCCTCCTAAGGAACAGGTAAATCGTTGGGCATTTGCATCTGTTGAATATGAAGTGATGCCACCGGCACCTTCACGCAATCTTTCACGTCGGGCTTTTTCGGCAGGTGGTAGGTCTTGATCATCAGAGCCACCGAGCATGATCAAGGGATCTGCAATGAGCGTTTCTTTTTTGCTTTCAACGTCTAGGTGCCAGAGGCAATTGACTGGATCACTGCCCGAACGACTGCGGAGAAAAAGAACGCTCTGACCGTCGGGTGAAATGGTGATATTTCGCGGTTCGCCAAGAGATAATCGTTGGGTTCGCGAATACTGACGGGGATATGTATCGGTACTTGCTGTCGTGTTCATGGTGTGACGAGAATTTTCGCGTGTTCCTCGGGGTTCCCGAGATCTTTAAATGCTTGCGGGACATCATCAATACTGACGCGACCAGTAATCAAAGGTGAGAGATCAACCTTGCCCTCGGCAATGGCGCTCAGTGCGCTGCCGAATTCGGCGGGGGAATAGCCGAGGACAAACTGCAGTGAGAGTTCTTTACCGATACCCAGCATTGGGTGGATGCGGTCTTCTTGCATGCAGGCACCAACAATTAAAATGCGCGCATCCTTGGGAGCCATGCGCATTGTTTGTTCGATCATTCCGGGAACACCCACTGCCTCAAAAACTACTAATGGCTTTTGCCCATCAATTTTGCGCCACGCCTCAATGCCTGGCACCTCACGCGGATCAACAACAACGTCCGCACCCAAGTGCTCCGCCAAAGCTCGACGACGCGGTGAGAAATCGGCACCAATGATCGGACCGATACCACGCATCTTGAGTTCGGCGATGCAGGCCAAGCCGACTGGTCCAAGCCCGATGATCAAAGCAGCATCGCCTTGAGCAATGCGACTCTTCTCAACTGCATGAACGCCAACGGCTAAGGGCTCAGTGAGCGCCGCAAGTTCGGGTGATAATCCGTTGGGTACTTTGATGCTCATCATTTCGTTGACAACGAGTCGCTGTGAATATCCACCCGGATATTTATTGCTGAAGCCCACACCATGCACACCTTGTTCGTCAAAGGTGACCGGAAAACTCACGATGATGTCGCCCTGTTTGAGATTGGAGACACTAGGACCCAGATCAAGAACTTCGCAACAGAATTCGTGACCCATGACGGTGTCGATGTGTGGCTCAAACATGATCGGACTGAGTGCGCTAGGCGGTTGATCTGCTGACATCTCGGCCGATAGTCGCCGACTTTCTTCGCCGTGCACGAGCATGTGCAAATCGCTTCCACAAATACCGCAGGCCAAAACTTTGGTGAGGACCTGACCGGCACCCGCAACGGGTTCGGCGATGTCGTCAACTCGCAGGGACCAATCTCGCATTACGGCAGCACGCATAGAGCGACTTTAGGTCATCTAGGACACTTGTCCGTCAACGCTCCTCGGGCAATAGGTTCTAGTGGCTGAAATATTTGATGGCCTGCGTCATGACATCAAATGCTTCTTGAGCATTGACGGTCATCAGCACATCGCAATTGCCATCTTTGACTTCGCGCAGGTCTCGTTCGTCAATCACGGTCATACCTCGTGTATGAGTGCCCGTCAACTCAATCACGACATGTGCGTTCTTGCGAGTGAATAGATGCGGATGAGTCAGAACCAAAATTGCCAACGGGTCGTGAACTGCCCCACCATCCATACCGTGATGTCGACTCATATACATATTGGTGAAGAACTGCATCAAGTCACCGAGCACACTCGCGAGTTGGCCGGGCATTGCTTTGACAACATCAATGCGAGGTTGTGTGGCACGGAACTGATGAGTCACATGAAGGCCAGCCATGATCAACGGGCCGCCATATTTGTACACGATGTCGGCGGCTTCAGGATCAACCCAGATATTGAATTCTGCTGACGTGGTGCGGTTGCCGAATGTTCCGCCACCCATCAACGAGATGCCAGCGATGCGATGACCTACATCGGGAGCCAAGCGCAGAGCCATGGCGATATTTGTCAACGGACCAGTCGGCACGAGCCAGATGCCCTCGGTCGCACGACAAGTATCAATGATGTACTCAACCGCATTTTCACTATCAATCGTGCTTGTCGGCGCCGGCAAATCCGCACCATCAAGACCGCTTTCGCCGTGAACATACGTTGCATATTGTGGTTCGGCAACAAGAGGGCACATCGCGCCTTTATGTACGGGCACATCTAGACCCAATAGGTCTTTCATCACCAATGCGTTATACGTCGTGGATTCAATAGGTGCGTTGCCTGAAACTGTGGTGATACCAAGAAGATTCGTATGACGCGCGGCGACCACGATCGCTAGCGCGTCGTCATGACCAGGATCGCAATCTAAAATAATTGATGGAATTGTTTCAGGCATATGTTGATCCTACGACACAAGCAATGTTCCGCTGTCGTCAAGTTTGGCTGCTCGACCAACCCATTCTCCAGTACACATCGCTGTCGTCACATCACTGTCGTCGCTGATTCCCCAGGCGCGTTCTCCTCCTGGTAACAAACAGGCAGCGATAGCGCGCTCTGGATTGCCTTCGCGGTTATGCATCACCGTGTAGGCCTCAATAGTGACGGGTCCTTGTGATCTTCCAACATCGACCACTGTGCGGCGTGGTAACGAGTCAACTTGATCTTGCGGATAGGCGTGTTTGAAACCGCCATTGGGTGGGTTCGTGGAGTACACACCGAAAGCATGTTTCGTGGTGTATCCACCGTTGGCCCAAATCAAACCTTTTTCACCGGGGCGAGAGCGAAGTTCCGTGACCACAGTTGCGATGGCGTGCATCACATAGTTATTCCATGGTCCGCCTGCGAATGACAAACCACCAGTGCGCGTCAGTTGTTGATTTGTGGACAGACCAAGTGAAGCGGCACCGAGTTGAACTGCCGATGGAAAACACGAATACAAATCGATGATGTCGATGTCTTTGATTGATGCCTCAGCTAAATCAAGAACCATTTTGCCACCAAGTTTGATCGCAGGAGTATCGGCAAAGGTGTCGCGCTCAGACACATATTTATGTTCGTGACAATCTGTTCCAGCAATCGGGAAGACCCACTTGTCGCGAGAGATTCCCAAACGTTGTGCTGTGGCAACTGAGCACATAATGATCGCCGCTGATTGATCAACATCGTTATTTGAGTTCATCACCTTGGTGTAAGGCGCGCCGATCATGCGGTTGTGTGGACCAGTGGTGATCACTTCTTGGGGAGTGAGAGATTTGCGAATCCATGCATACGGGTTTTGTTCGGCAACCTTGCTGAAGTTTGACCATAACTTTCCGAGATGTTGGTTGTGCTCGTCAAAGGTGCGACCCGACTGAGCGCGTATTGCAGACTCAAAAATTGGATATATCTGGATGGGAGCCACGATTCGCCGCGATAACTCGTACTCGTGATTCATCACCAACTCTTCACCCATGATTCGATCCGGCTTGACATCCTCATCAACGATCGGCCACGGCAATTCGATGTCGGCGGCGCGGGCGCGCTTGCGGGTGCGAGAAGTCTCCCCGCCACACAGGATGACAATGTCGCAGGTGCCCGACTGAATATCCAGGGCGGTGGCGTTGACCATTGACTGGGTGCTGTTTCCACCCATAGATGAGGCCACAGTTTCGGCGGTGGTGATGCCGAGTTCTGCAGCGATAAAGCGTGCTGGGTCGCGATAACGCCAGGACAGGAAACTGATGACGCGCAGCGAATCCACGTTGGGAACCGCCGATAACCCAGCGTCCTTGCTGGCCTCACGGATGGCGTTGGCGATAAACGCGACGGGGGTGAGGGCCTCAAGAGGATTGTCGATTCGTTGTAATTGCTGACCTACGCCAACGATCACGGGGGTACGGGGGTCCAAACTCATCATTGCAACCTATCTAAACCTAAGATGACTCTTATGTCTGGAAAGTCCTTGCGCATCGCCATTGGGTCGGATCATGCTGGCTACGACCTCAAGCAACATTTGGTTGCATTCCTCGTGGCCGCCGGGCATACCGTCGACGATCAGGGCACGCACTCGACGGAGAGTTGCGATTACCCACCGATCTGTGCCGGTGTCGGTCGTACAGTCCGCGATGGGCACGCAGATTTCGGCATCGTCATGGGCGGAAGCGGTCAAGGTGAGCAGTTGGCTGCCAACAAAGTTCGTGGAGTTCGTGCCGCATTATGTAATGACTTGTACACGGCTCGCATGGCCCGTCAACACAACGATGCCAATGTGCTGTCAATCGGCGCTCGGGTGGTGGGTATCGGCTTGGCTGAGGAAATTGTCACATCGTTCATAAACACCGCCTTTGAAGGCGGTCGTCACGCTCGCCGAGTGGCAATGTTGAGTGAACTTGAAAACGATTTCTAAAACTCTTTTCCACATCCATCACTGAACAACGAGAGAACTGATGCCTTTTCCATCTGATACCGATCCTGACCTTGAGGTTGAAGCCCTCATCAACGACGAGTTTGATCGTCAGATCACTGGCTTGCAACTCATTGCGAGTGAGAACTTCACTTCGCCGGCCGTGATGCGCGCCGTGGGTAGTGTGTTGACAAATAAGTACAGTGAGGGATATCCGGGCAAACGTTATTACGGCGGAAACCAGATCGTGGACTCCATTGAGGCACTGGCTATTGAGCGCGTTAAAGCTTTATTTGGTGCAGAACATGCCAATGTGCAGCCGCACTCGGGGGCTAACGCCAACATGTGTGTGTATCAAGCGTTGTTGAATCCTGGTGACACAGTTCTTGGACTCAGCCTTGATCATGGTGGTCACTTGACGCATGGTTCACCTGTGAATGCCAGCGGCAAGTTATATAACTTCGTGCCCTACAAGGTGACACCTGGTGATGAGCGCATCGACATGGATCAGGTGCGCGAGTTGGCGTTACAAGAACGCCCGAAGATGATCGTCGCTGGAACAACGAGTTATCCGCGACGCATTGACCCCGCCCCCTTTAAAGCCATCGCCGATGAAGTTGGGGCGTACTTCATGTACGACGCCGCTCACCTCGCTGGTCTAATTGCTGGTGGCGCATACCCCAATCCAGTGCCGTACGCCGACGTGGTGACATTCACGACGCACAAAACTTTGCGCGGTCCACGCGGAGGATGCATTTTGTCAACTGCGCAACACGCCGCGGCTATTGACAAAGCAGTTTTCCCTGGATGGCAAGGTGGACCACTTGAACATGCCATTGCTGGTAAGGCCATAGCGTTTCGCGAGGCAGCAAGTCCTTCGTTCAAGGCCTACGCCGCTCAGGTTGTGGCCAATGCGGCGGCACTTGCTGAAGCTCTTGCACGGAATGGTTTTCGTTTGGTGTCGGGCGGAACCGACAGTCATCTGATGGTTGTAGACCTGCGTCCTTTTGATGCCGAGGTCACCGGCAAAGAGGCCCAGCGCGTTCTCGACTTAGCGGGCATCACTCTGAACAAGAATACGATTCCTGATGATCCACGGAGTCCCTTCGTGACCTCGGGTGTACGTATCGGAACTCCTTCTGTGACTACTCAAGGTATGAAAGAGCCTCAGATGACCGAGATCGCAGCCTTTATCGCCCGCGCATTGCGGGGTCGCGACGATGACAGTGAACTCGCTGCCGTGAAGGCTGATGTGGCGAGACTCTGCGCAGCTTTTCCGGCCTATCCAAGTCGCTGAACGCTCTGTTCGTTCGTTGACGGGTACCTGATTCGTAATAGTCTCAGAAGGTGCCCGATACCGCTGGCTATTTATTCATTGGGGCCGTAGCAGCCATCGTCACATTTATTGCGACGCCACTCACGGTTCGCTTGGCTCTTCGTCGGGGCTGGGTCGTGGCGCCAGATGAGCGGCGCGTGCATCAAGTTCCGACACCTCATGTCGGTGGCATAGCAATGTTCCTGGGCTTTGTCGTAGCGCTCGGTTTGGCATGGAGAATGGGGCGCTTCTCTCCAATCTTTAATAACAACTCTGAACCGATGGGTGTCTTGATGGCAGCCTTGGTGATATTTGCTACTGGTCTTGTTGATGATGTGCGCGAAATTTCAAGTCCCGCGAAAGTAACAGGAACGGTCATAGCGGGATTATTTCTGGTGTGGTTCGGAGCCACGATGTTTTATTTTCGTGTTCCGTTCGTTGATGTTTTTGTTTTGTCTGACGATTGGGTACCACTGATCACCATCTTGTGGCTCATGGGTATGAGTCAGGCCATTAACTTGATTGATGGCCTCGATGGTTTGGCCGCGGGCATCGTAGCAATCGCCGCCGCTTCATTCTTTTTGTACAGTCGCCGGCTTGACGCTCTTGGAGTTTTGGCGCAACCGAACATCGGACCCCTCATCGCGATCATTGCTTTGGGTGTCTGTCTTGGTTTCCTGCCGCACAATTTCAACAACGCCAAAATTTTCATGGGCGATAGTGGGGCATTATTCCTTGGTTTGTTGATGGCCGTATCGACCAGTGTCGTCGGGGGACGAGCCGATCCAAATAGCCAGGCGTACATTCCCGGACAGACATATTTCTTCTTGGCCCCGCTGTTTATTCCATTGTTTATTTTGGGTGTGCCGATTTTGGACATGATCTTCGCAATAGTCCGGCGGACCGTCGGGCGCCAAGGTTTGGCCACCGCCGATAAGGGTCACCTACATCACCGGCTCGTGGATCTAGGTCACGGCCAGCGGCGGAGTGTGTTGATCTTGTGGCTCTGGACAGCCCTTTTGAGCGGTTTTGTTTTGTATCCCATCTTCACTGATGCCCGAACAGCCTTGATTCCGATCGGGACACTGGCAATTGCCCTCAGTTTGTACACCGTGTTGCATCCAGAAGTTCGCCGAATCCGCAAGGACTCCCGGTCCGGCAATTCAGATCAAGATGCCACTGAAGAATTGCCGAGACCCCGCTAAAACAGGTAGATTAGAGCGTGTTTTACGGTCGAAGTGATCCGTGAACGAGCCTTCCCATCATGTCTGACTCCTCCTTGCCCGACTCCTCGCTACCCGCCGCCAAGTCGCGTCCGGCGCAGATGTCGCAACGCGTCTCTGGCACTATTTTGCGCCTGAATCGTTCAAGCAGTGTCGATCAAGGGTTGGGTCAGGGTATGGAAATCGCCATGGCCATGGGTCTTTTCCTGGGCTTGGGCTGGTTGGTTGACTCGTGGTTGGGAACACGCCCGATTTTCACGATTGTTTTGACCCTTTTGGCTACCGTGGGCACGTTCGCCAAAATATGGTTTTCCTACCAAGAGCGCATGCGAACCCTTGAGGCTGAACGTCGCATCGGGAGTGGTGCGCAGCAGTCTGCAGAGGAGGCCCCCCGATGAGCAACGAGTCTGTTTCCCCGATGATGACGCGTCTTGAAGGCGATGCTCCAGAAATTCAGGTGTCTTTAGACATTTTGAAGCGCGGAATCTTGGTGACCCCGATCATCGTGGCCGTGTGTTCGGTTTTTGCTGGTATGGATGGGGCGATTAGTGCGGTTTATGCCATAGCCATTGTGCTCATCAATTTCCTGTTTGCAGCCGGACTGATGGCAGTGACCGCACGGATTTCGTTGGGTCTGATGATGGGGGCAGCTCTTTTTGGCTACTTGTTACGGCTTGGGCTGATCTTTTTGGCTGTTTTTCTTGTCCGCGACACCTCCTGGATTTCATTAGGAGCCCTCGGAGGCACTATTATTATCACGCACCTCGGGCTTCTTGTATGGGAGTTGAAATACATTTCAATCTCCCTTACTTATCCCGGGCTCAAACCCTCCGCCCGTAAGTCTCCGACGAACCAAAGGTAAATAGAATGTTCGCCCTAGAATTTCCTCCGATCAACGAACTCATCCGTTGGCGCGACCTGTTCACAAGTTTCAACAAAATTTCGATCATCGCCTGTCTAGCGGCCTTCGTCAGTATGTTGCTCTTCTTTCTCGCTTCGCGTAAGGATCCCTTAGTTGCCCCGACTGGTTCACGAAACTTGGCTGAAAGGTCCGTCGAGTTCATTGAGCGCGACATCGTGATGCAGACCATGGGTAAGGACGGAATGGGCTGGACACCGTTCTTGCTGTCACTGTTCCTCTTCATCTACTTCTGTAACCTGCCTGGAATTATTCCGATTCTGCAGATGCCAGCGACTGCGCGTATGGCGATTCCGCTTTTCTTGGCTTTGGTCGTGTGGGTCATTTACAACGCTGTTGGTTTCCGTCACAACGGATTCAAGTACATCGGCGCCATGGTGTGGCCGAAGAGCGTTCCTGTTGGCATGCGTCCACTAGTAGGCGCCATCGAATTCCTTTCCAACATTGTCTTGCGTCCGTTCTCGCTGGCAGTGCGACTTTTCGCCAACATGTTGGCTGGTCACATGCTCCTCGTGACCTTTGCGTTCTTGTCGAATGCGATGTTCACTGCTCAGACAAAGCAGATGTTCTTGCGCCCGATGGGAGTTTTGCCACTCTTCATGTTGATTTTCCTCACGGCCTTTGAGGTCCTCGTGGGCTTTTTGCAGGCTTATATCTTTACAATTCTTACCGCTGTTTTTATTAACAGTGCTCGACATATCGAACACTGATCCGAACTCCCACAACAATCCCTAAAGGAGAAATACAAAAATGGAAGCGTTAATCCACATTGCTGCAGCAGCAGTAGACCCAGCAGATGCAAAGAAGGCCAATGCCGCAATCGGCGCTGGCTTCGCTTATGGTTTGGCCGCAATCGGGCCTGGCATCGGCATCGGTTACGTCGTCGGTAAGGCCATCGAAGCCATGGCTCGTCAGCCAGAGGCTGCCGGTATGGTCCGCACCACGATGTTCCTCGGTATCGCCTTCACCGAGGCGTTGGCGTTGATCGGCTTCGTAGTCTTCATTCTTCTCGGTCTGTAAGGAGAACTTATGCACACCGTCGCCGTCGTCATGACGCGTGAAGGCAGGTTGCATGTTTCTCTAAGCGGAACGCCCATCAGTGGTGATACCACCGATGAACCGATGGTTGCTATGGCATCCACCGAGGCAACCGCCGAGGTAGCAGCAAAAGACCCAAGCCCGATCGCTCCAGAAGTTAAAGAGCTCGTCTGGGGTGGAGGCGCGTTCATCGTCTTGTTCGTAGTCATGCGCGTGTATCTGTTCCCGCGGGTGAGAAAGGGCATGGATGCGCGTTACAACAAAATCCGTGGCTCCCACGAAAGTGCAACGGCCTTGCGTTCGTCAGCACGCGCCGATGTGACGACTTATGAGGGTCAGTTAGCTGGCGTGCGAAGTGAAGCAAAGACAGTCATCGATGCTGCGCGTCAGACTCTGGAAGCAGAGCGCACAGCGGCAGTCGCCAAAGTTAATGCTTCGATCGCCGTTGATCGTGCTAGCGCCATGTCAGCCAACGAAGCAGCGCGTGTTGCTGCGAGTGGTGATGTTCGTGATGCAGTTGCCGCTGTGAGTACGCATGCAGCCGAATTGGCCTCGGGTCATCGTCCAGATGCATCCAAGGTACAGGGCATTGTTGACTCGTTGATTTCGGGAGGTGCACGTTGAGGCTCATGTCGGAAGTTGAAGAAGTAATGCAGACGCATTCGTGGATTTGGCCCGAGCCATACGAAATCATTTTCGGCACCATGGCTTCCGGTTTGATCTTCGGTTTGTTGATCAAATTTGTGGTCCCACTTGCTAAGAAGGCTCTGACGGCTCGCACAGTTTCAATCCAAGCCGAGCTTGATTCGGGTGCTAACGATTTGGCTTCGGCAGAACAAGAAGCGCAAGATATTCGTCAAGCAATCGGTGACATTGCCTCGGAAAGGGCGCGTATCTTGGCTGAGACCAATGTTCAAGCCGAAGCCTTGCTTCGCGATGGTCGTGCCCGTTTGGCTCAAGAACTTGTGGAGATTCAAGAACGCGGTCAAAGTGAGATTGTGTCTATTGGACTTCGAGTCAGTGATGAATTGCGGGCTGAGATTTCTCGTTTGTCCGGCGCGGCAATTGATCAGGTCGTGCGTACCTCGCTCACTGACGCAACTCAACAAGAACTGATTGAGAATTTTATTTCGAAAGTAGGTGCTTCACGATGAGTGACAATCGCATCGAAGGTTACGCACGAGCACTTTTTGAGATTGCTCGTGCCGAAGGAAGTCTTGATGAGGTCGAAGACGAGTTGTTCCGTTTGGCCCGCACGCTCGAGTCAAACGATGCACTTCGCAACGCACTCACAGACGAAAAGATTCCCGTGGCGCGTCGTCAAGGAATCGTTGAAGATTTGTTGGGTGGAAAGGTCACTGGCACTTCAGTGCAGTTGGTCTCAATGGTCGTCGGCAGCGGTCGTGGACGCGATCTGCCAGCAATCATTGACAAGTTAGTGAAGCGAGCATCAAGTGCTAAGCAACTCGAAGTTGCTCAAGTGCGTTCGGCAGTGGCGCTCACTGCAGATCAACAAACTCGCCTTGCTGCAGCCTTGGCTAACGCCACTGGCAAAGAAGTAAATCTCAAGGTTGTTGTGGATCCGTCAGTTATCGGCGGAATCGTGGCAACCGTAGGGGACACCGTCATTGACGGAAGTATCCGCACCCGCCTGGACAACGTAAAGAGCCGGCTCTAAAAGCCGAGCGATGGAAATGGAACGAGAGACGACATGGCAGAACTAACACTGTCCGCAGCTGATATTGCATCGGCGATCAAGAAGAACCTCGAAGGCTTCACGCCTTCGCTCGAAGCCCGCACTGTTGGTCGCGTGACCTCAGTCGGTGACGGTAT